>JADJCK010000004.1:300000-548398 GCA_016703265.1 bacterium | reverse complement strand
CAGGGTCTGAGGATGCACAATAGCTGCCCAGCAGATACTCCAGCACGAACACCGGCACATTTGCGCCTTCTTTGACCAGCTTGGTCAAATCCTTGCGGACGATCTTGCCGGTGAAGTGACTATTAAGCAGCACATTGAGATCGGCCCCGGAAACCTGATTGCTGGAAGTCGTCGCTAAAGCTCCTGTCGATCACAACCGGTGCGTACCGCACTTGCATCCGTCTCTGCATCGCGAAGTACAAGGCGGTACGCGGTCTTCTTGTCGTATTCGCCGGCACCCAGCTCCAGTACCACTGTGCGTTTGCGTTCATCAAGGCTATCGGAAGTGCTGTCGAATGTCACTAGTGCGACTGAGGTTACCGGGCGCGCACCCTCGTAAATAGCTGCCCTGACATTCTGGCACGACTCCGCTCCGCTCACCTTCGCAGTCTGGATGAATTCAAATCGGTGTTTAGGAGTCGTGATCTTGTGATTGCCGCCGAGGATCTGAATCCCGACATAGTCAATCCGAGTGGCCTCGGCACTGCGCCCGCGAACGTGCGCGACCCTTACGACGGGCACGACAATTTCCTGGGGCATGGCGCCACCGTGGACGAACCGGGCTCCGCCTACAAAATGAAACCGGCTTGTGCCGCGAGGCACCCAGAATCCGTTTCGCAGGTAGTGCCGGCAGTCACACTGGTGCGACCGTGGTGCGCATTGGCTATGGGCCCCAGATTGGGCCCGATCACATACCTCTTCTTCGTGAGGTAGGCATTACTGGGTTTGACTGCCAATTCGGTACGGTCTGTCTCGCCGGGCGCTTCTCTTTGGAACAGGAATCCATGGTCCGCGGTCACCCACACTGAACCCGCATTCAGGGTGTTTACACAGAATTGTACAAGACGAATCAATTCCTCCAGGCAGTCCTGAACCGCGGCAAACACCTCGCCTTCGGTGCCCGCGGTGTCCCCTCGAGAATCAATCACGTCATGGTAGACATATACCACTCGTGCGCCCTGTACCAGGTCCCGGGCCTCGTCCCTGCCGATTGAAGTCAAGTCACGGGCGCGCAATGCGATGCCTTCAACTGCGGCAAGAATCTTACCGCGATTCTCCGGCACCTTGAGTGCTCTTGCCGTCGGCCTCGACGATTTCCTTGTCAGCATAGGCCAATTTCTTATGAGGCAATAGGCTAGCCATGCCGAGAGCGGTATATGACGGCAGGACCCCCAACATCCAATCCAACTCTGCCCGCATGCGAT
This sequence comes from bacterium, assembly GCA_016703265.1. Taxonomy (NCBI): domain Bacteria; species bacterium. The sequence goes on along the minus strand of JADJCK010000004.1, from coordinate 547,154 downwards.
ACTTGCCGTTCATTGACTCAACCAGCTCGTGCGCCGCTTCAAAGCGCAGCGCGTCGCTGATGATGACGTAGGCCTTGCGCTTCTCCGATTCCTGCAGAACGGGCCGGATTTGGTCCCTGAAGAAGTTGTGCTGCATCGCCCGATCGGGCAGGCACCATGACTGCAGGAATCCCGCATCCAGCAGGCGTGTCCACTCACGTCCGAAGGGTGCAAGGAACGCCTGGTCATAGGCGCGTTCAACTTCCTCCGCCATCGCCCTGAGCGGCTCCCAGCCAGGAAGCGCAGCCTCGGCACATGCCGCGCAGAACTCGCGATAATGTCGGTCGTAGCGGTAACCGTCGGAGCAATACATGTCCAGAGCAGCAGACGCATCTGCAAACGAGAAGTTCCCCTTGTGTGTGTTGCGCAGCTCAAAGAGACGGGCCGCGGCCACTATGGCCTCATAGGCGCGGCGCGCGACGACACGCTCGGGCTCTGCCGCGTGGGGCCGGACAACCAGTAGCCCCGCTGACGTGCCGCAGCAGCAGCCTCAACCGAGTCCGCGTCCAATGCGTTGGCCTCATCAAGCACGCGTTTTCGCAGTCGATTGAGTGCTATTCGTTCGGCGTCCCAGAAGGTGAATACTCCCACCTTTATCATCATCGAGGCTCTCCAGCAACTCGCGCAGATTGAGTTCTTCCGCCAGCGCCGCGCCAATTGCATCGTAGCTCTCGGCAAGTGAAGCCGAGTCGCGCCAGTGGGTTAGACAGACAACGGCATTTTTGGCGCCCCGCACGAGGCAATTCGAAATGGGCCACCTGGTCCAATCGACCGCCCTGCAATTGCCGAAACAGATCGGAAATGAACAGACCTCGCAGCAAGCCAGAAATGCTCGGATTGGCCACGGCGTAGCCAAACGTCTTCGCCATCAGATCCCAGAAGACGGTTGCGAGCCCCATCTTTTCCATCGCGTCTATCGCTGGTGGACTCGCGGCCAGGTCAAACCGGCCGGTCTCTGGGTGGCCTTGGCACACTGCGCACAGAATCGCAAACGCCGTATCGGTTTCGCTGTTGGCCAGCACGGCCAGCATCTTGCGATCGATGGCAGCTTCGGTGTCATCCGGCACCAGATGCTTGGCCAACTTGCGTCGCCGTTCCTGGTTCTTTAGAAACATCTCCCGGAGACGCAGATGATCGCGCATCCTCAGGCCGGCCAAGCCCAACTCTTGAAGCCATACGCTGGCTATGTCCGCATGAAGCTCGGCTGAGTAGCACCGAATGTCCAACAGCCAATCGGCTTCCGGACTCGGCGAAGCGCCACCGCGGTAAACCAGGAACCGCTCATCGGGTTCGGCAGATTCGATTCGGATCTTGGCCGACAAGGCACCACCGCGACTCACATTCAAGACCACGATATCAGCCAGCTCCTCTGGTAGCCCGCCGGACATGTAGTCCTCAAATTCCGCGCTTTCGTCGCGCCAGAAAACGATGCGGGCGTCCTCATCGCGGAACTTCTGCGCAAGTGCCTGAGTGATCTGTTCGGCTTTCATTCGTCTTCCGCCTTCTTGCCTTGAACGGCCTTAACTTCTGCCAAGAGGTCGCCAAACTTCCCGTAGTTCACCTTGACGCCGTCATCAAGGTCCAGAGCGATGCGTTGATCGGCGTAATGGCGCAGCGTCTCGTCAAACTTGAGCAGCTCCGCCTGCTTCTTCACCAACGCCTCCCGCTCCTTCTGAAGGCGCCGCTGCGCCGCCGTCGATGCCGCAGCCTGAATATCGCCCTGCAGCTTCTCAATCCGCGCCGCCATCTTGCCCTGCAGCGGGATCACGTACTCGCTGCGCATCCGCGAGAGCGTGCCCTCGTTGTAGCGGTGCAGGTAGACCAGGCACTGGAAGGCCTTCTGTTTGCCGCTAGAGAAGAGCCAGTAGATGGGGCGCTTCTTGTAGGTTTGCAGATGGTCCTTGAAGAAGCTGTCGCAAAGATACCGGCGCAGCGTCTCGCGGCTCGACTCGTTCTTCTTGGGCGAAAGGTTCTCGGCCAGGAGGATGAGGTTCGCGTCGAGGTGGGCTTTGTCCCAGGTCACCGAGAGGAACTCGATGAGGCGGTGGGCGGCATCGTCGCTAAACCACTCGCTGTCAGTGAGCGGGACGATGCCGTCGTCGTCGGCCGGGAAGGTGGGGTAGCGGCGGGGTTCGAAGCCCTCGTTGCCGCTGTGGGCGTAGATGAGGCCCGGTGCATCCAGACTGTAGCGACCCATCATGCAGCCGATGGCGTAGGAGACCAGCGCCTCCATGGTGTCCCGGCGGAAGCGACTCCACTGCTCGTCTTCGGTGAGCTTGCCGCCGTAGCGGTAAGCGGGGTTCACCGAGAGGGTAATCTGCTCCATCGGGACGTCGGGAGTGATCTCGTCCGCCAGGCCGTAGGCGTCGGCGAATAGGCGGTTGTTCTCCTCCTCGAGACGCTTCATCTCGACGATGGTGTCACGGTTCTGTGTTATCCATGCAGTGTAGCCGGACTCTAGGGTGGGGGGGGGGCCGGAGGAGGCCGTCAGGATGGAGAGAGAACGGAAGCCAAGAGAGCCTTCGCATGCGTCCCAGTCGCAGCTGGCTATGCTCGTTAACTGAGCCACTCGTTCGCCAGCAACGATGGAATTCACACCGCGCGGCACTGGAATGTCTCGCACGTTCTTTACTTGGAGGTCCAGCGTGGGGTTGACAATACTAAACAAAGCACAAACGGCTTTGCAATTCAGTATGCCAAGGAGGAGATTTAGGTTGGAGTCGTCAATAATGAAAACTGAAGATCCCACCATGTCAAAAGTGGCATCTTCGGGTAGTACCCTAAAGCTGGGACGTGAAGATGTGATCCTGCTCCATGTTACGCCGAGCCGATAGAACAAGTACTCTGGAACAATTCGGCATCGGCTACTCTTGCGGTAATGAGCGCGGGCATCTGCGGACCAATCAACCACACAATCAATGTTTCCGAACCACTTTCTAAACGACCCTCCTTTTGAATAGGGCAGCCACTTTCGTTCCCTTCCAATATCCGTTGCACGGATCTCCCACCACAAACGAACAAATTTGTCGTTGTCGCCGGTCTTATTTTGTCCATCGGAGATAGTAAGCGATTCGACGGACGGATTATCGAATACTCCTCGGAATGAGTCACTGACCCAATAGGCAACCGGGCTGCCCGGAATCATTTTGAACTCACGCTGCGCTATCCTCGTGAAGCGATCGCTACGCGCAGGAAACTCTGATGGCGTCTGTTTGGAATCCAGGTCATCGATTGTTGTGTATGAGTACGTAGCCACATAGTCAGGCGCATTGATATTCCGGAAGACGGTGGCAGCAACTCCAAATGCTATGCCCATGACGCCGCTTCCCATATGGGCCATGCCGGTGATGGTCTTCTTGCTCAGTATACGAATCCGCATTTTTTCCAACGAAGTGAGAAACATCCAGCTCTGCATCGTAACCATCGCATTTTGGCCACCATGTTTGGCCATCGAGAAGCCACGTTCTATGAAACAAGCAAAGAGATCACTCTTGCATCTGGAAAAATATGCTTACATATTCTCTCGCAGCTGGATTCATGTTCCTGCTACCCATATACGGTGGATTCGCCACCACCTCGTCGTACTGCGTCGCCAGCAACTCGGCCTGTCGCACGAGTGGCCCCAAGCGATTGAGTGCCTCCGACACAAAGAGGTCTTGGCTGCTCGCCTCGCTCAGTTGCTTCAGTGCCGGCAGCTTCTCCGCCAACCCCTCCGGCACCTGAATCAACGACCCAAACGTCGTTGCGTGCTCGAACAGCCGCTTCAGCTCCGTGATGTCCCCCGGTTTCAGCCCGTAGTCCGAGAGCTCCACCTCCTTCGCCAACCCCTCCGCATCGAACCCCGCGCTATTCACCAGCGCGATCACATTGAGCTTCACCCCCCGCTCAAACAGCCGCCGGTCATCCGCCCGCGCCTTCATCATCAGCGCGAAGCCCGTCAGCTGCGTCGCCCGGGGACAGATCTCGAGGCCGAAGAGATTCTTCTCGAGAATCAGCTGCGGGACGTCTCTTTGTCGATAGCCGCGCTCCAGGTAGATGGCCTTGAAGAGCTCATAGGCCTCCACCAGGATGTGCCCGGAACCACAGGCCGGGTCGATGAGCGTCAGCTCTTCGGGATTGAGCTGGCTGGGCGTGATGGCCGCGAGCTGCGCCTTGACCTCGTCGGTCTGCTCGGCGGGCTCGATGTAGTACTCCATCTGCCCTTTGAGCGGCGACTGGGGATAGGTCGCCAGCCACTGCGCCCCCAGCGAGTTCTGGACCATGTACTTCACGATCCAGTTGGGCGTGAAGAGCTGGGTCGCCGCCGGAATGTCTTCCGACTTCACCACCTTGCCGATGACCTGGTCCTTCTTTTCCGAGATGTAGAACTGGTAGAGCCAGCCGATGATCTCGATCTCTTGCCACAGGGCCTCATCAACCTGCTCGACCAGCTGGCGGATCAGCGAGTCGGTGTGGAGCAGATTTGCGGGCAAGAGCAGTTCGTCATCTGCCCCCACGGGCTCAAACAGGAAGGGCATCGCCTGGTGTAGTGCGTTGCACTGAGCCTTCAGCAGCAGCCGGTACAGTTCTTCGTCCTTGGTCCCATCAAGCTTCAGCTCGATGGCCTTGGCCCGGTCCAGGCCCGCCAAGTCAAGGTCGGTCGCGTGATCGAGGATCTCGGGACGGCTGGCGCCCTCCGGATGGCTCAGGACGCGGAACCCGTGCTCCAGGTACCCGTGCAGTTCCATGTAGCGGATTGCGACGAAGCGATTGAACCAGGTGTAGGCGGCCGCCCCCATGATCGAAGCGAGGCCTCCAGCCTTAACCCGATCGACCAGTCTGGCCCTGGGCTCCGCTATTGCCTTGGGGAAGGCCTGGCCGCCGACCATCAGTACATCGCCCTGGACCTTGGCAGGGGCGATGTCCTTGGCGGTGATACCCAGACGGGTCGCTTGAGCCGTGACCGCGGCAATGAACGCTCTGCGGGCGGCGGGTGCGTACTTGCTAAGCTGGGACGTGTTCATGCTTTATCGACTCTATTTCGATTCATTGAATACCGCCTTTTGACTGGATCCCTCGCCATTTGGAAAACACCATGCCCGGCGCCGCCCTAGGGTGGTTGTGTTTGTAAGTCATGCCGCCCCGCGACCGAAGGAAATGCGCATAACTCTCTACCCGCCATTTGCTTCCTATCGGACGATTCTGAACTTCGATCTACGCCTCCGGCAGCATCCTTCGCCTGTCACTAATCTCAAATCCGTCAGGAACCGGCTTGAATGGGCCATCCGAAGATCGGTGACTACTTTGAAAGCGCCGGAGGGCCGCAATGTCGATTTCACCGACAACATAGTAATCGTCAAGGCCACCTTTAACGCGAATGGCATCACGCTCCCACTCGTTCTTGTGTGGCACCCGAATTCGGCTGTCCCCGTACTGCCGATCGTTGCATTGCACTATATACGCGTGCACATCAAGCGCTGCCGACTGGACAAGCGCGCGGAAGCTCTCTGTGTCTCTGTTCCATTCCGGAACGAAGAGTGCATCGACTTTTCCGCGCAGCGACGCTCGGTGCTTAATGTTCGTGAGCTCACTACAAATAAGCAGAGAAAATTGAAACTCCCCGTGATTTATGATCGGTGGCGTATCCCACGGTACCAACGGCTTTAGAGCCCGCCCTCCAATCTGCTTCAGCTTCACTTCTTCTTGTTGAGCTGGCCGCTGTTTATCCTGCTGATACACCATCGTAGTCGGAAACCCCAGAGCATCATGCGTGAGCGCGGCCCACACTTGGTTACGCACGAGATTGGTCCCCGCGTGCAGGTATTCAACTCCGCAGATCAGAGATATTCCCTTCCCCCGCAGCTTGCCGGCGACGGCGAGAAACCATTGCGGCGGCAGAGAAAGTTCGGGCAACAGAAGATAGTCAGGCGTACTGCGGCACCCAATCACTGAGTGGATAAGTCCATATAAGCGGTCGATCCGCGAGTCGTCGGGGTCGGAATCGCCCGTGATTGCCGCCACCCAACTCGAAAGGTCAGTCTTCCAGCTCGAAACGGCGATTCGGACCTTGTGACGAGGCACGTCACCCAACGGGATAACAATAGCCGAATTCTCGTCGGGACCGGACATGCATGGTAGCCGGCCCTCCGGCTTGAATCCGCGTAAAGCAAGAAGACACGACTCAATGTCGCTTACGCCCCGTTTTGAAAAGGGCTTCTTGTGGAGAATGTACAGATCCTGAATGCTCGGTGGGCGCGTGGGAAACAGAATACCTTCAGGTAAATGCCCTGGCTGACGGATATTCGCCATTTCGGCGAGCGTAGCTACTCCGTTGGTTACCGACTCGGGGAGAAGTTCCACTGCCAACTCCATTGGCAGTCGTGAAAGAGCCTTTCTACTTAGCGGCGGCGTAGCGATCCCCGTTAGTTCTTTTGGAAATAGCAGCTGCTTAAGCGGACGATATGCAATGTCGCGCTTGATGTACTCCCTATGGGACTGTTGAAGGTCCTTGATCTCGTGCCTTGCGAAGAGGCTATGTTCGCCGCGGAACCTCTCCCGCCAGGTCTTTCGCTGCGCCCGCGTGAGCTGGAATGGGAATGCGCCTTCTATTCCCTGTGTGACCTGGCTTTGAAGTTGCTGGCGAAAAACATCGATCACCAAGTCACGCGGTTGATCATTGGAAATGGCATATGAAGCCTTAATGGCGATACTACAGTCGTCCAGATCAGCCAATACCTTCTCGAGCGCGTCAAGAATGCGTAGGACGTGTTCGAAATCGCCGCAGCTCACTGCAAGCTCAATTACCCGAGGCAAATAGCTGAAAAAGTCAAAGAACGTCGGAAGGATTAATACATGGCGAATGAATGCGTCCAGAAAGCCATAGCGCTTTGCCGACCAGCGCTCAGGCGGAAGAGCACGATTGTATGCTTCCACGTCCCGCAATTGAAGAGCAATACCGGCCCGCCGCACCGACACTCTATCAGTCTTCCGCAAGCTGTCAGCCGCATCGCCATTAGCCTGAATCGCCGATATTAGCACAGATTCAACCTGGGTGGAGTCGCTCGGCAAATCCGGCAATGACCTCCACTCGCTCGTCCTCGACCGAATCTGGCGCTCTATGGACGCAAGAAGCGTCTTGCCCGCTTGTCCGGAGAGCAAGAATGTCCTGTTCTTGTTATTTCCAAAGTCGATCTCACTGCCGTTCAGATATGGCCGGCTAAATCGAATGAACGAGTGCTTCTCATTCTCTTGTATTGAAAGTGCACCATCGGAACGCCGTATCAGCCAATTCCAAATCTCGCTGGTCTTGCTGAATCCCGAGCTATTCTCCAAGACCAGTATTATGTCGTCGACATAACGACCGTAATACAACGGAACAATTTGTCGCTCGATAATTGCATCAAGTTCAAACAATGCGACATTGGCTATGACCGCCGACGCGACCAAGCCTACCGGGAGCCCACGCCGCAATGGCGTAGCTTCCGCCCATTCGAGAAGACTCTCAACAAAGAGGTTGTGAAGCCTCCGCTCCTCGCCATTGAGCTCAATATCTAGTCTTTCGAAAAATTCTTCATGCAGCATGAATCTCGGATCGATTCGATGATAGAACGAAATCGCGTCCGCGGTGATAGCAATGACGGCCTTGTCCTTATCGAGGGCATCGCGGATTGCGCTGATCCCGTCGTCTCGCCATTTGCAATATGGGTGCAGGTATGGGGTGCATGAGCCCAGGGATAGCGCATTCGGCTGATCCGTGGCGCTGCGCCGCAGGCGATTCCCGCGGGCCGCAGTACTTAGTTTCTGCTCAAATCTATGACCTACTTTCTGGATCCAAAGAGTGGCAAATACATGAAATGCCACTGGCATATTTTCCATAAGCCGGAATTCGGCGACAGGCTTTTCACTTGCCTCACAATCGCTTCGCCATTGTTGCGCCGGGTCGGACCTAACGGTACCATCATCACGCTTCTCAACATCGACTACTTTGGGAATCAAGGTCCAGGAACGGTCTCGAAAAATCGGCGCACGACCATTCCGCAAGCTTTCCTGTATAGTCGTCAAATTTTCCAGCAGCTCTTGCTCAAACGAACATAGCTCCCGGCGGCACACTCTAGGCGAATAGAAGAGATCGACTTTGGCCTTTCTGTAGGCCATAGCTAGATCCCCAAGAGTGCATGAGTAGCTGTTGTCGCCGTGCCGCTCTGTGTTCATGCCTATCTCTCGCCCTTCGGGCTTGCTAGCCTAGTAAGTCTCAAGACGTCTCACTGATCTTGCCCTGCACGGCCTTCACTTCAGCCAAGAGGTCGCCGAATTTCCCGTAGTTCGCCTTCACGCCGTCATCAAGATCCAATGCGATGCGCTGATCAGCGTAGTGCCGAAGCTTTGCGTCGAATATCAGCAGCTCTGCCTGCTGCTTCACCAACGCCTCCTGCTCCTTCTGAAGGCGCCGCTGCGCCGCCGTCGATGCCGCAGCCTGAATATCGCCCTGCAGCTTCTCAATCCGCGCCGCCATCTTCCCTTGAAGCGGAATCACGTACTCGGTGCGCATCCGCGCCAGCGTGCCTTCGTGGTAGCGGTGCAGGTAGACGAGGCACTGGAAGGCCCGCTGCTTGCCGCTCGAGAACAGCCAGTAGATGGGGCGATTCTTGTAGGTCTGCAGGTGGTCTTTGAAGAAGCTGTCACAGAGGTAGCGGCGCAGCGTCTCGCGACTCGATTCGGCCTTTTGGGGCGTAAGATTGTCGGCCATGAAGGTGAGGTTGGCTTCGAGGTGGCTCTTGTCCCAGGCCATCGAGATGAAATCGATCAGCCGGTGCGCGGCATCGTCGTCAAACCACTCGGTGGCGGTGAGCGGGACAATGCCGTCGTCATCGGCCGGGAAGGTGGCGTAGCGGCTGGGGTCGAAGCCATCGTTCCCGCTGTAGGCGTAGACGAGGCCCGGCGCGTCCAGGCTGTAGCGGCCCATCATGCAACCGATGGCGTAGGAGACGAGCTCCTCCATTGTGTCATGACGGAAGAGGGTCCACTGCTCCGCTTCGGTTAGCTTGCCGCCGTAGCGGTACGCGGGATTCACCGTGAGTGTGATCTGCTCGATGGGGACGTCAGGGGCGATCTCGTCCACCAGGCCGTAGGCGTCGATGAAGAGGCGATTGTTCTCCTCTTCGAGGCGCCTCATCTCTGCAATGGTGTCGCGGTTCTGGGAGATCCAGGCGGTGTAGCTGGATTCGAGGGTGGGGGTGAAACCGGGGGGTGTAGTCGGGGGTAGCACTGCCGAATCCAGCAACAACGGACTATTTTGAAAACAGCGCTGAGCTTCCAGCCCACAGCATTCGGCTGTATGCCGTTCGATAATTGTGGCTCCAACTGCCGTGATCCGCTCAACCTCGACCTTCACGTACGGCATCTTTTGCAGCGTGCCGCACTTAAAGTGAAGGTTCGGCATGAGTTGCTTGGCCAATTCGGTGAACGGTTTTGAGTTCATGAGGGCGAGCAAATACACAATATTGTCTCCCACGACTACCGGGCCGGCACCGTCGAACAGATACCCAGCAGGGAAGTGGCGGACGCCGAAACCCCGGCTGGACACGTCGGACCATGTTCCGCCTTCTAAGAGATACAGCTCCTTACTCGGTCTAACATGCCCGCCTAGTTGTTCCATTTCATGGCGAGAGGATCGATCAAATCGGATGGCAAATTCAGTATCGTAGAACCATCGTCGGGTACTTCCGCCCTTGTTGTAGGGGATCCATCGGACACCCGTACTGTCGATATCCTCTATGCTGCGGCACTCGTCACTTAGCTGCCCAGCATTGACCTCCCACCACATCCGAATAAACAACTCGTTCTTGCCAGAATGTATCCCCTCTCTAAGCCTCGCCACCTCTTCAATGGCGGGAAGCCGCAAAGCCCTCAGCTCGTTTGCGCTCATTCTGTACGTGAAGGCGGACCCGAAACGGTCTGGGAATAGAGTTGGAGAGACTATGAATTGCCTTGCAGAGTCGTGGATGTGTTCGCTCTTCTGAAGTCCATCAATATCCGTCACATCCACGAATTTCGTGAGTGCACCTGTTCTTTGATTCAGGGCAGCCAAACAACACGTCTGAACAACCTCTCCTGTCAGTTCAGGAAAAGCTCCTTTCCCAAGATGGATTAGGTTTTCGGTTGATGTGTTGCCAACATGCCTTACGCGAAAATCGCCGTATGAACGGGTATGCATCCAGTCCTGACGAGTCACCAACGACCAACGACCTGCGGCTAGCGCCATCGATCTCGTGCGATCAAGGAACGCAATATACAGATCACTCCGCTTTGTTTGATAGCCAAAGCGCGTCAGGCCTCTCTTTAGTTCGCTTGAGAAATACGCGCTTCCCATATAGGGCGGATTCGTCACCACCGCGTCGTACTGGGCCGCCAGCAGCTCAGCCTGCCGTACCAACGGCCCCAAGCGATGGCGCGCCTCCGACACAAAGAGGTCCTGACTGGTTGATTCACTCAGGCGCTTCAGTGCCGGCAACTTCTCGACCAGATTCACGCGCACCTGAATCAAAGAGCCACAAGTCGTGGCATGCTCGAACAGGGCAATTAGTTCCCTGATATCCGCGACGTCGACTTCACGCTTATGTTCCACCGACAGCGTCGGCTGAAGCGCCGTGTCCGGGAGTAATTCGTCACTGGGTACCAGTTCGACCCTTCCTTTGGAATGATCGCGCGGGCGATAGCGTCTACATCGATTCCCATACTATCTACCAGCGCCATCACATTTAGCTTCAACCCGCGCTCAAACAGTTTCCGGTCATCCGCCCGCCCCTTCATCATCAGCGCAAAGCCTGTCAGCTGAGCCGCTCGCTCGTCGATGTCGAGGCCGAAGAGGTTCTTCTCGAGGATCAGCTGCGGGACGTCTCTTTGTCGATAGCCGCGCTCCAGGCAAATGGTCTTGAAGAGCTCATAGGCCTCCACGAGGATATGCCCGGAACCACTGGCGGGGTCGATGAGGGTCAGCTCTTCGGGGTTGATCTGACTGGGCGTGATGGCTGCGAGCTCGGCGTTGACCTCGTCCGTCTGCTCGGCAGGCTCGATGTAGTACTTCATCTGCCCTTTGAGCGGCGACTGGGGATAGGTCGCCAGCCACTGCGCCCCCAGCGAGTTCTGCACCATGTACTTCACGATCCAGTTGGGCGTGAAGAGCTGAGTAGCGGCCGAAATGTCCTCCGACTTCACCACCTTGCCAGTGACCTGAGCCTTCTTCTCTGAGATGTAGAACTGGTAGAGCCAGCCGATGATCTCGATCTCCTGCCACACCGCCTCATCGATTTGCTCAACCATCTGGCGAATCAGCGAGTCGGTGTGCAGCAGGTCGGCGGGTAAGAGCAGCTCGTCCTCGGCCCCCACGGCCGCGAAAAGGAAGGGCATCGCCTGATGCAGAGCATTGCACTGGGCCCTTAGCAGCAGCCGGTACAGTGCCTCGTCCTTGGTCCCATCAAGCTTCAATTCGATGACCTTCGCGCGATCGAGGCCAGGCAGATCCAGATCGGCGACGTGGTCAAGGATCTCCGGGCGGCTTGTGCCCTCCGGATGACTCAGGACCCGGAATCCATGCTCCAGATACCCGTGAAGTTCCATGTAGCGGATGGCGGCGAAACGATTGAACCAGGTGTAGGCGACCGACTCCATGGTCGCTGCAAAGCCTTCTGGCCCGGACTCGCTCGACCAGTTGCGTCCTGGCCTCGGCCATCGACCGGGGGAACGGCTGGCCACCGATCATCAGCACGTCGCCCTGCACCTGGGCCGCGGCCGCTTCCTTCGCGGTAATGCCGATCCGCGCGGCTTGCGCGGTGACGGCTGCAATGAATGCCCTGCGGGCTGCCGGTGCATACTTGCTCAGTTGTGCTGTATTCACTTCGGCGGCCTCACTTGACCTGGATTCGAACGCCCTCGGCGAGCGCCTTTTTCAGCGCATCGCGCAAACGGCCGACGAAGCCGTCCACGTCGGCGTCGGTCTGCAGTAGCTCAGCCGGTGCGTAATCCTTTGCACAAATGATGCGCCGCGGCCTTGGGTGCGGGACTGGATCTGGGCCCACAGGGTTTGGTTGCTGCGACGTGCATTCAGCGATGACATCCATGGCCCGCCCGAATGCGTCTTCAGAGCTTCCGTTTAGTTCATTGAGGTGGGCAATGCTGACCTCGTGCGCCTGCGCCACATCCAACAAGCGATTCAGCTCGGCTACTGCCTGACTGCGGAGGTAGGCGTCAGCGCTGACCTTCTCAAGCTCCACGGCAACCACATCCAAGAAGCTGGTGATCCGCATCACAACCGGGTCGCGGGCGGCTTCTACCAGCTTGTCGTTAACCTCCTGCACAACAGCGATCAAAGCGTTTACTTCGTGGAGCTTGCTGTATGGTTTGGTGTCCGCAAGGATCAGCCGCATCCGGTCCAACGCGGGCCGCGCCCGTTCGTCCTGTTCCAGATGGAGCGCATTTTGTGAGAAGATTTTCTCAGCCCGTTGCAGCTTTTCCCATACATGGCGCTGATTTATGTAAAAGTCGTTCAGATCCTGATAGTCTTCTGCGATGCTGAGCAGTTCCGGCTTATTCTGGGCGAATCGTTCGAGAAAGGTCTTGCTGTTTGGCTCCGCTACGAATTTTTTCAGCAAATGGCGGGCCCCGTCAATGGCATCTCGCCCCGGGTACCGCCCGGTTTCTGCGAGCGATGCAAACTGAGCCAGGTTGGAGTCCCAGGTCGCCAGTTGTGCCTTGGTGGATATGTAGAGTGCATCTTCGGCGGAGGGCCCTTGCTGGCCAAAAAGCTCCAGGCAAAGTTCGCGCGCGTCCTTGATCACACCCCCGCCGACTACCTGCCTGAGCGCCATGACCACCTTGCGCTGCTTGGACGTGGCCGTCAGGTGTTCGTAGGCCCGTTCGAGTGGCAGAGGCCCCGACTCCGCCTCCAATGTAATTTCCTTCAGAACCGCCAGACGAGCCACCAGCAGCACGATCTCAAGTTCGGGCCAACCATAGGGGCGCATCCCGTAGCGCTTTTCGATCATGTCCGAAAGGTTGACCTCACGGGAGGTCTCGCTGCACAGGCGCATGTACTCCCGCAGGTCCTTCAGCGCCAGTGGGTTCGATTCCGGCGTATCCAGGACCATCTGTATCTGCTCTACGTCATTGGCGCGCAGGATACTCTGGATCTCGTGCTTTGGATTCGAATGCAAATGGGCTATGTAGCGCATCTTCGGGTAGGCGTTGGCGATCAGGTATTCCATGGCCTCGCTTAGGGCCGCTTTGGGTTCTGACGCATGGAGATCCAGCTTCTTGCTGTACGTGTACCATTTGGCACTCTCCATCAGCGTCCGGATGGACCCCAGCAGGCGTTCGCGCCGCGCCCGGTTGTCTTCGGTGCGGTCGCGCAGGATGCGTTTCGTACTATCCGGAAGCGTTCCTGTATGCTTGGTCTTGACGTAGTGTTCCGTCTGCAGGTAGGTGCGCAGTTCTCGGCCCAAAGCGGTATCGTCGGGCAGAACAACTAGCACGCGGCCCTCCACCTCCATGGCCCGCATGGCGGCCGTGTTGTCGTTCTGGAACTCTACGTAGTTCGTGTGCAGGGGGCTGATCACGGCAACTTCTATTGCGCCGTCCATCTTATTGCCGACGGGATGGTCGTCGCACAACCGATTGAACTGGAAATCCCTGCCGGTTTCCTTGTAGGTGTGCTTGCGTGCACCTCCCAGAATGTCCTCGAAAATCAGGGTGCCCAGCGCCCGCTCTTCTTCGCCCGAACCAATGACCTGACTCTTGATCTCCCGGCCGATGTCGCGCTCTTCGTTGGTCAGGAAGAAGTATAGGTCGCCGTTGCGGGCAATCAGCGTCTCGCTTTCGAGCCGGTTCAGTGCTGCCTCAATGCGCTTGCGCAGCGCCAATTTGTCAGCGTCGATTTCATCGACGCACAAGGTGACCAGGTTATCCACGCTGCCCGGCATTTCATCGACATAACGGACGAGGAAGAGGACCTTAAGAATCGTGAGATCAAAAGGTTCGAGTGCGTGGTTGTCTCCGGCCTGGTCGATGGTGCGCTTGACGGCCGTGTCCAGGAATCCCTCAACGGCGGGGTAGAAGCGGTGAAATGGCACCAGCACGCCGATTTTGCGGTCGCCCACCTGCTTGGCCGCACTTTGGAATGCGTCGAGCGTCGAGCGCTCGCCCTGTGACAGATGCAGACCGGTGGCACCGGCTTTGCGAATCGATTCGAATACCTTTTGCACCAACGTGAACTGGTAGGCCGCGAATGGGTAGCAATCCGCGAAATCGCTCTGGTCCGTGTACTGCTTGAAGGTCATGCCGGTGCGCACAAAGGACAGCTGATTGCGCAGGATGTCGTGTTTGCCCTCATACGCCGCGGCCAATGGGGCCGCCGCTTTCTCGTTCTTTGCAAGCAGCCGGCGCTTGATGACTTCGTCGACGTTAGCGCTGGAAAGAGACAATCTTGTCTTGAAGCGTCCCTGGATCTTGGAAAAGTCGTGTTGTTTGGATGCTGTGAGCTCGCCCAGAACTGCGTCGAGATCTTCCTGCGAAGTCACGACCACCCACGCGCGACCGGCGCATACCGTCCCGAGCTGCTCCGTAATGGTCTGCAGATTCAGCATAAGACGAGTGTCGTTCCCGATGAATTGGCCGACTTCATCCACAGGAACATGATGCGGTGGTTGGGGCCCTTGCTTTCCAGGTACTGTTTTACCCATTTCGCGAAATTCTCGATAGTAAGGCTGAAATCACTCTTGCCGCTATCAACCCACGCGTCGACGGATTCGGTGGATTGAGCGAGCGCCTCAGCGGCGGCCAGAATCACTTGGTCGCGATGAAACTCCCAAGCGTCGCGTTCCTTCACCCAGGGTGACGCGGCTGCGCGCTCAAATGCTTCGTGAAAGACGCCGAGACGACCCTTCCGCTCCAGATGCCGTTCCAGATGCGCGATGTGCGGGTGATCGCCGCTGTAGCCCTGCTTTTCATTCAACACCTTCAGAAAGACCTGCAGCAGCGCCTCGCGACCTTTGGCATGGTTGGCCTTGGTGTCGATGTTGAAGAGGATGGCGTCAGTAGGAACGGACACAACGCGCTTGAGGTCCGCCTGGAGCAGGGCGTCGTCGAACTTGGTGTCGAAGAAGTCCACCGCATGGCGCTTCTTGCCATCAAAGGACAGCTCGGCATTTTCCATAAGGTACGAAAGTACCTTGATAAGATGCGATTTGCCGCACCCAAAGAACTCGGACACCCAGACGCCGTTCTTGTCAGCCGCCCCGCCGCCAGCCTCCGCGGCCTCGAGCATCACATGAACCAGCACATTGAAGTGCTTGGCCAATTCTTTGGTAACGACGAATTCGTCCAACTCCTGCCATTTCGAAGAGGCGTCCAGCTGGTCCGCTTTCACGACGCCGTTGATGGAGCGGCTGATGTCGCGCTCGAAGATTTCGGCGATCTTCATGATTGGGTGTCTCCTGGAATCAGGATGAAGGCGCGGTAATACGGATTGGTGCCGGTCCGTGTCGACTCCACAGCAACCTGACCAAACAATGGAGTGTCGTGCCGTTGAATGTGCCTGGGTAGAACATGACCAAAGGGGTCTTGCCCATCACGGGGTGCAGGCAATTCAAGAGGTTGTGCGCCCGCAGCACAGGGCCAAACACTTCCGATGCCGGCGACCAGCGCCAGATCGTACGCGCTGGGCTTGTAGACCGAACTGATGAACTCAACGACCTTGTCAGCCGCCAGCGGACCCTTAAGGGCCTGCTGAACGGCCTCAGCGCCCCGGCTGGCCTCCATTTCCAGCGCTTTGTCGTACAGTCCGCGATCCTTGAGGTACTCCAACATGATATCGAACATGTTCAGGTACAGGACGCGGAGGCCGGCGTGGTGCGTGGTCAGGCGGTCCAGCATCCAGCCGACATGTTTGCGAACCAGCAGCTCGTCCTTCGCCGGATAGTCGAAGATGTAGAAGGCGATTTCGTTGCCGATGCCCTCGCTCGACAGAAAGGCCTCACTTGTGATCCGCGGCAGGATCTGGTTCAAGCGATCGGCCAAGGGCGCACTCATTCGGCAACCTCCAGACATCGCAGAACGAAGTGTTCGCCCCGGCCCGCCAGGTACGATGCAAGCTGTCGGTCAACAAACACATTTAAGAGCTTAGCGGACTTGGGGTTGGCCAGGTAGCCCGCTTCCACGAGCATCTGGTACACGGTGTTCCGCAACTTGCGAATCGTGGAATCACTCCACTCGGGCATTTCGGGATCTCTGCCCCGGCAGCCCGCGAGAAATTCCGGCCAAGCCTCTGGCCCCAATCTCTCAGCGAATAGTAACCGCTTCTCCCGCAGGACGATATCCATGAAGTCGCCAAGTAAGCGGCTATGCTTGACGGCTGCGGCCAGCGCTGCCTGCCGGGCCACTTCCGAGCTTCCGTCGCGCACCATTAGCCATAATTCTTGATCCATTGTGAGCAGGCGGGCGCGTAGAAGGCGAGAAATCCTTATCGCAGCCCTGGGGCTCTTCAGCTGGAAGATGTTGTCGTCGACGATTTCACGGTCGAACGCGTCTTTGGCGAGGTTTCGGATCAGGAGATCGGCAACTTTGCGGCTCTCTCGGAGGCGCAGGGGGGCGGTAGTGATTGTTGCTGAATATCTCAAGTTTGGGCCACCTCAATTGGGGTGCAGTCGACTCACCTGCGGCAATTCCACCACTTAGTGCAACCTGCGGGAATGGATCATTGAGGACTGCAACAACTCTATCAGTATTGCGCTTATCGTTCGACGCTACTCGGGGTCACGTGTCACTAGGGGTGCCACCCGAGAGAGATCGCCTAGTACCTCCTCAATCCGTCGCCCCGCTATCGAAATCACAGTCGGCTCAATTTCGGCTCGCTCCGGCTCAATCTGCCGCCATTGCGCCCGCAACTTGAGGTATTCCTCCCAAGCTCGACGAGCCGCGAACCGTCTTCAACAACTACCGCGAAGCCCGCAATGCTGCTCAAGAGCGACCCGTCACGCTGCAGACGTGTAGTTCGCGACCTTCAGCATGGCACCACTCCGCCAATCGGACCGCATGCACAACATCGCTGCCCGCATATGAGACCGTCGCAGCCCAAGTTGCTTCGCGTTTTCTGGCGGCAGCCGCGCCTTTCGGTAGCGTCCTGTGAAGTTCATCAGCGGGTAGTCCACGTGCAGCCCGGACAGTACGAGATTGGACGTGCGCGATACGGCAAAGGTCCGTTCGGGGCTGCACCACTGTCCACGGCCACCAGCAATCCGCTCGACACCAGTCGAGACGCCTCAAATATCATCAGCTGAGCCCGGAACATCATGTGCTGACGTCCGACCACCCAGCGCAAGATACTCGCGCCACTAATCGGCTCGGGATGCTCGAACTGATAGTGATAGAGAAAGATGAGGATCGCCAGCTCGTCAACATTCAGGTTGAACTTTGCCCTGGAGCAGGACGAATGGATCGCGCGTCGTCACATTGTCATGCAGGAATTCGATCTTCTCGCGCAGCTGATCCAAGCAATACTCACAGTACCGCATGCTCGCCCTTAGCCCATCAACACTAGAAACTTCACCCCCACTACCATGCCAGGCCCGGGCACCCAACTTCATTGTATTGGAAAATATGTACTCGCGACGATCGAGCAAATCCTGCGGAATGTCGACATCTTCGATCGGCCGTGACGGCCGCGACAGCTGACGCGCTTCGGTTTCTATTTCCTCAAGGGCGGCCTGTACTTCTTCGGGCAATCGCGGGCAAGGTGTGGCCGACGCCTCGTGTGCATTCGCAAATTCATGGCGGAGCATGGAGCGCAACTTGATAAGGTCATAGTATTGGTAGTAGAGGTCGGCATAGAGGTGCGACCGTTCCGGGTCGGCGGGGTGGGCGAAATTGATGGACACGTCGCGCTTCTCCTCGTTGATACAGTGGAATTTCCCCGGTTCTCTAGACACCTCATTTGGTACAATTGTACCTGAAGGAGGAGTCGATGAGCAGCCCAAAGTACCATCGCGAGTTCAAAGCGTGCACGATCCAACGGGCCTAGGTTGGGAGTGCCCGGTCTTGGAAGATGCTGCGCGTACTCGGGGCATCTTAGCATTGCAACCGGCCTGCTACAGCACCTCAAGACCGGCTATGAGAACTGTGCGATCGCCCCGTTTCACAGCGCCTATCCATGCCTGGCGGTCATTACCGTGAATGATCCGGCCTCGGTACCCTTTGGGCTTGGCACTGATCAACTGCGACCGTTCCCAAAGACGCAGTTCGGCGAATTGGCTCCTCTCAAACAAGTAGGTGGCATGCTGGTCCGCATCGAACTCAACGACCACAAGCCGCCCAAACCGGTATGCCAAGTACCGGTTTCCACTTCCTGTCAACTCGCCGGCCATTTCTCATCCGACTTCAGCTTCGACAAGAACGCCTGTGTCCATGGCCGATCTTCTACCTGCGCCCGCTGACGAGCTCGCCACTGGCTGATTCGGCGATCGACACTCGCCATTACCGAGCACACGGGATCCGGCAGCGACAGCTTCGAAGACCCTCAATGCGGCCGGAAGAAGGTGTGCTGGCAAGAGATCACCTGTGTCGGTGTGAAAGTCGCGCTCGAAGGCGCCGGTCACACGGAGACGCGCCAGCGCGCTCCTGTCGACTGGGAAATTGCCGAAACGAATGCGCTCGACTCGCATGGGATCCCGTTCCCGATCTGACTTCAAGAAGGCGGACCCGCCACGCCCTATGCGAAACACCGGTGAGCCCCACATCCAGAGGCTGTGAAAGGGCTTCGATCCGCCCGACCAGTGCACCCGCTGCATTCCGAGCTTAAGCTCCGGCGGCATCTTCTTGAGCCAGGCGTCGGGATCACTTCGCCGCCCCTTATGGATACGGACATCAAAAATCCAAGACCGAGTCGGCTGCCGCCCAAAGCACCCCGTAGCGATTCGCAAGATCCGCCTTCTTGGAAGATTAATCGGCAGCACATTCCAGCCGGGTCGACCGTCGACATCAAGACCTCTCGACCCAGCGGATACCTGCACCACCATCGCCGTCTCAAAGTGCGCCGATATTGGTCACATATGAGTTGCGGTTCATTGCAGCCGCATGTTCCGCCACCGGCAGCAGCAGGTCTCGCACCAGCAGACCATCTTTCTCGCGACAACAGAGCCAATCGCGCATCCACCGACCGTCCACGTAGCCGCTCTCTGCCAGCTTGATTCCCACAGCACGCAGTGACCTCGAAGAGCGCGGAGCTCTCCCTCTCGCAGCGCGCACAGCGCTCCAGCAAGATTCGCGGACCGATGCACTAGGGCTCGCGCAGCGCTCTGTCTATCTGGGGTGCAATCAGAAATTCCACCGCGCCGCTCACAGATGTGTCTGGACGTCTTGTGCGCGAGTCCGTGCCCGGCACAGTCCCAAGGTGCTTTGGCGCAGGAGGTGACCCGACAGGCATGCCCGCCGTGACGGCCTTTCGCTGCGCCACTCCAGGCCGTTGCGGCTTCAGCAAATTCTTCGGCGCGGGAACGAATTTTTCCTTCGCCACCTCCGCGATCCTGGATCTCACTGCTTGTTCGTATTCGCGAATCTGGTCGACCAAGTCCACATGATGCGTGCGCAAGTGGCGTCCGAAATTGCTGAACGTAACGCGTTCGCGGCACAGGCTGCAGCGAATGATTGCCGACCCGTTGACCTGTGCCGGATGGAACATGTTGGATCTGATGTGACATCTCGGATGAGACGCTACGTGATCCGGGTAGTCAGCTGGTGCGAGCTCATTGCGACAGCCGTGGCAGGTTACCGTCTGCGGCTTCTGTTTGTTGGGCTTTGGGGAGATTGCGCTTCTTTGACATTGTGGAGCTCCCTCCCTCTGTGCAGTGCTTGATGCGCCACTGCAGGTCATTGGCCAGGCCGCACGGCGGCCATCCGGCATATCATCTATGAGAACCTCAGACGAACTGGCCAATCATAAACCAAAGCAACCGGCGCCCCGCCATGCCCAGATGTCCCCTGTTCCAACAACAAATGCGCCTTCTTGATCTTGTACAACGAATCAGCTCGGTTCAGTAGCTTGTCGTTCGACCAGTTAATGAGCCCGTCGAACACCTCTAGCGAATCGGACTTCGCATACTTGGCGGCGTTGGAGAAATACCGTGATGACGCGAGGGCCACCGTGCACACTTGGACAGCTTCCAAGCCAGGCAGCTGACTGATGAGACGGGCGTCTTTGTCAAATTCACGATTTTGCTTAGCCGAAAATCTCTCAAAGACCTTTGCCTCCACAATGATCATCGCGGATTCTCCGAATAGACAGAGGTCAAAGGTTCGCTTCGCCGGATAGCTCAACTGACGTGCTGTTTGTTGAGTGGGCCACAGGTAATCTCGGTAGAAGCAGACTTCGAATCCGAGATCCCATTCTCCCTCCGGGCGCCAAATTGAGTTCGGCATGTTTGATCACCCACGCTGCAAGTTCGGCTGGATTAGAGCGTGCATTGCTGTACAATGCCGCGCAGAAGATCTCTTTCTCGAGTCCAATGCGTCCAATTCCGGTGCTTCAGATACGACAATGCCATCTGCTCACCCCCTGCTGAAATTAGACTCCTCTTGCCGTGCCGCAACGGGCCAGCACGCGTCGCGCATCCTGTAAGCCGCTACCCCTCGCTTCCTCCGGATTCCTTGTACGACGTTCCAACAGCTGCTGAAGCACCTCAGCGTGCCGACTGACATCTCCCTTTTGGAGACGAATGCGATATCGGCGCCATTTGTTGTCGTAGTCGAGCATGTCCAGGCCAGCCTTCTCCACGGCCGCCTCGATCTCCTCGGTCTTCTGGAGACGTGGCTCCAGTCGGAAAGCGTTCTTCTGTGGCCGGAAGATGACAAAGTTGTCGGGATTGCCGTCTTTGGCGAGGCCGATGTAGAACTTGTTGTACTTGAGTTCGAGGCGGGGATTAAGCGTCTTCAGGACATCCAGCAATTCGTCGGCCATGGCAACTGTCGCCTTGCCGCACCGGTTCTCCCAATATGTGCGGTCCGTGGTCTCGTGGGTTTCTTCATCCCTCTTCCACTAGCCCCAGCCGCACTTGATCCAGTACCGTGGTGAACACCAGCGAAACTGTGTCGCCCAATTGTACCGCGTTCATTTGAATCGCCACGAGCGGAATTGTGCCATTGAATAGACTGATCACGTTGAGGAAGCGGCTGGTGATCTCCTCGGCGACGACAACGGCGGTGTGGTCGTATTGCGGGTACCTCTTGCGTTCAATGTCCCAGTATTCGATCGTACGAATAATGTGGGATTCGTCTGTCTTACCGAGCTGGATCTCAACCTCATAGCGCTGCGTGCTGTCTGCTTCCTGGAGCAGGAGATCCAGACGGCCAGCACCCGACTGCACTCTTTCCTTGTCCTTCAGAATCAGGTCACCCAGGCCGAGGATGGCGGGGTCATCGGCGATTGTCTTGGACCCACCTCTCACTAAGCTCCGGGTGGCTTCGAATCGAGAGCTTTGTGAGCTTCTCGTATTTCATGCTCGCTTCCCTTCTTCTGAGTTCACCTCGCGCTTTGACCCATGTGCAAACGCTGGCCAAGGGAACCGCTCCTAGATCGTCTGACGCTCCTGCAAAGATTGCAGCAAGCCAGCGCTCACCTAGGATGCGAGCTTCTTGAAGCACCCCCGACAAACCGGCCGATCCATCGTCGTCTCAAACTTGCCCCCGCACGCGTGGCAGTATTTCTCGGGGAACTCCGCGTTTCTGAACTTAACCCAGGACTTGTAGTCGTCCAAGCAGTAAGGCGATTTCCTGTTCAGCGGAATGCCCTTGCCACAACGCAGGCAGAAACCATCATTTTGCGTACCCTTTGGCGCGATCTCCTTCCCGGGTGCCGGCAACCGCTCGGGCGTCGGCGAAGCGACTCTGGTGCCTCCGCGGACCCGTCGGCCATCCGGAATGACATGCTCGTTGATCCACTTCCTCAGTTCGTCAAACAGCCCGCTGGGTGGCACAAGCAGCCCGAGTTCGGTACTCTTGTCGAACGACGTATCGACCATATTTGCCGAGGTCACAATCGCGAACTGTCCATCGAACCAGTAGAGCTTGGCATGAAGCCGCTCCAGCGCAAATAGCTCCAACCCACGTTCGATGGCTTCTTCAAGAGCTAGCCGCGCGCCGTCAACCTGCGCTGGCTCATCGCGCACTACATATTTGACGCGGGCGCCCCGCTTACACGCTTCAGTGATCGCGCGCCTGATTGTGCCGAGCTTGTCGATGGTGTTGTACGGCGAGATGATCCATACTTCTTCATCGCGTCTACTTTCCTGTAGACCTTGCGACAGTGCCTCTTCAATTTCACGCGTGGTGAGGACTCTTAAGCCCTTGCCAAAACCCAACATGTTGCTTCCACCTCGATGTGATAGTTGAGCTGCCGTGTTTCCGGTTGCACGCGAACACGAGCCCGTCGCGGGTCCTCGCGACTTGCGTTCCGAGGGCGTGTACCATGAGCTAAAACATCGTCACAAAGCCGATGCTCAAGTCCATGTAGCATTCCGTAGTGCTCCGAGTAAAGGGGCATCCGGTACTTCGTCCCTCATTTTTGAAGCCCGGGACGCTGGTCAAAAGCGGTGCGGATTGATACACTTCACAATCAGTCTTGTTTAATGTCGACTCACCCAAAGAAACACCCAATCTCATCCCTCTCCACCAACTCCTCCAACCGCCGACTCGAAGCGCAAGGCTCATACGCATGCCACTTCAGACCCTGGCGCATCCAGAAGAGCCGCCACTCCCCCGCCGACCTGACGAACCGAAACTTCGCCACCGGCGTCTGCAGCTCCTCGGCGGGATCCTTCCAGTGCGGCCGCACCTCATACAGCAAGACATCATGCCGGTCGACGGAATACTCCAGCCGCAACTCGTCGCGGATCTCCACCGGCACGCGCTTCTCGCAGAACCCGCCCACGAACTTCTTCACGCGCGCGAGCTCGATCTCGGCGAAGGCCATCCCTGTCTCCGGCTGTGGTGGTCGTCATGGCGTATCGCTCAGGGCCTCACCGGCCCCCAGGTCGCCGGCCATGCTGGCGCCCACGGCCCCTCCATTGTGCCACACCTGCGCCGCCGTGTCCCACGTGTCCTATCCACTCAACATCAAGGGTGGAAAATTTGATATGCAGTCGCTTCGCGTGTTGCTGTTCTGCGCGTTTTCTTGAGTTTGCTCCACTTGCGCCTGCACAACACCCTACTCCCTGAACTGCTCAAACAACTCCCCCACCACGCTCTTGTCCGCCATCCAAGAGAACGAGTTGTCGAGCACAAGCACGTACTTCCGCCCCGGCTCAACCTCCGCCGTCAGATGCGTCACGGTCGTCTGCCCGCCGTCGAACAGCGCCTTGGCCGCGTGACCGTTCGACCAGTTCAGGTAGTTGTCCTCATCGAACAGCAGCACGCGCACGTCATTGCCCGAGCCGCCGGCAGCTTCCAGGCGCGCAACCAGCGTACATTCGCTGGCGCCATCGGCCGGCATCTGAACGGTGAACACGCCCCTTGGCCGCAGCCGCTACCACGGTCTCCAGCTTCCAGCGACCGGCTCAGCAGCGATACTCCAACTCGGCCAGCCGCGCCTTCACGGCCGCGAACGCCGCCGAATCCGTCCGCAGTCCCGTCAGGTTCAGCTTCGGCAGCTCGGTGCGTGTGTTCTCGATGCGCTCGGCCGGTGCCGGGTGATCCTGGAAGTAGACCTCCAGCTGCGAGGGATCGCCCCCCAGCTTGCGGAAGGTCTCGAACGCATCGTTGATGGCCGCCGGGTCGTAGCCCAGGCGGTAGAGGCTGTAAACGGCCAGGAAGTCGGCCTCGCGTTCATCGTCCCGTGAGTACTTCGCCTGGCGCAGGAAGGAGATGACCCCGCCCGCCTCCTCGATGGCCGCGCGCCGCTTCTCGTTGTCCCCGCCCAGCAGCTCCGCGCCCCCGCTCACGATGCCCGCCATGATCAGCTGGGTGGTCAGCCCCTTCGCCGTGTGCTTGCCGACGATGTGCCCCACCTCGTGCGCAATGATCCCCGCGAGCTCCGCCTCGCTGCCCATGCACTCCATCAGCCCGCGATAGATGAAGACCTGCCCCCCACCCACCGTGAACGCATTGACGGTCTTCGAGTCGAGCACCGAGAAGCTGCACTCGATGTCCGGCCGCTGCGAAGCCGCCGCAATCTTCTGCCCCAGCTCGTTGACGTAGGCGCTGACCAGCGAATCCCCAGCACTGGCGAGCTGGCCGCAATCTCCCCGGCAAAACTCATCGCCAGCGCGATCTCCATCTCGTCACCGAGCACATTGAACTCGGTCCCGTAATCGTGCCGATCGACATCGAGCACCCCTGGCCCGAACACGATCCGCTGCACCTCGCCCCGCGGGATTTCCACACTGCCACTGCCGGCCGTCTGCTCCCCGACCCGCGCCTCGCAGAACCGCACGTCATCGTCGCTGATGCCGCGGAAGTACCCGACCAGGCGGCGCCCATCGGCCATCAACAGCAGGTCGTGCGCAGCATCGGTGGTATCGAGCGGCGCCTCGTGTGCGCCGAAGCTGAGGGCGGCGATGGCGCGGACATCGTGCTCGAGCTTCGTCTTGCCGTCCTTGAAGCGGAAGACCCGGTGCCCACGGTCGTACTTGTCGACCTTCAGGGTGTCGGCCGGGCCGTCGCGGAAATGGACCAGGACGGGACGGGGTCGTCTTTGGCCTGGGCAGCAGCGGGGTGCTGCGGCTGCCAAGAGGACTGTGATACAGGGCACTCTTCGGCAGTGCGGTGGATTTTCGTCTCATCTGTGCATTCCTTCTCAGAATCCCATTGGGGCAGTACCAAATCACCAACGCGCAGGATCACATTCTCGTCTCGACGCTACCGAAACAGCGCTTTCGTCTTACCGAGAGTCGTCGTCTCGTTAGGCGTCTGCGCCGTGCACGGGATCGCCACTGAGCCGCCGCCGACTAGCTGCCATTCTTGTGAATTCGTGAAAACATAGAAACTACCATTCTGCAGACGGACGTGACGCGGCCCCCAATCGGCGACTTCGGAGACTGCCACCGGAAGCGAGACGGGGAAGCCAGACATGTGTACCCAGGAGTTGTTGCTGTGCAGCTGAAATATGTCACCCGTGGTACAGAGAATCATCACGGGGAAATAGGTTAACTCGGTGCCTGAGCTGGTGTAAATGGCCGCGATTCCGCTCGGCGCAACGGGATCCACTGGTACCGCAAGCGAGGGGCTAAAGGCCAGCGCCATCAGAAACAAAGTGGAGATTGTGTTTCGCACTGCGATCGTCCTTTCGATTGCGTGTTCCTAAGTATCCGGCAGTCTGGGGCTTGAAGGTCGATTCGCTCTCAGGCTGCTCAGATGCTCTTTCCAAAGTTCGCTTCGCTTATACTGCCCAAGGACCTGGTGCCCTATCTGGGCGCTTGCGTTCAACCGCGGCGCTCGCCTGAGACGGCATTTCTCACGTGCCGCCCGGCCTGGCCTTCCACCCACAAGGGAGCTTGCCCGTCGAGACTCATTCCGTCTCTGCTTTTTCCTTCGGCGGTGCAGAGACGCATGGCACATGATCCGATATTGCCGGTGGTGCGCCCCACCTGGCGGCACGGTGCGTATGCCAAGAGCGGCGGATCGGAACGCGGCCTGTAAACGAACCCCAGCCCACAAGGTCCTACACTACTTGCAAGAAGCTCGGACATGGTGCGGCATACTACCTGAACAGGCCCTTCACGTCGCCGAGGGAATTCGTTGTTGGTTGCCGACGGCACCGCTGAACACGTTGCCCAGATGAGTCCACTCTCCGCTCTGGCTCCAACCCATAATACCACTGCCCCCATTCTCAGGGAACCCAGCTCGCCCATAGATGTCACCATCTGCGGTCACGACACACAACGCCCCACCATTTCCATTGAAGCTGTGAACGACATTGCTGCCGCCGACCTGCGCCACAGAATTATCTGCACCGACTGCGTAAGCAGTAGCCAACGCGAGAATGCCGAAGCAGACAAACATGAATCTCCTGGCCATTGGACAACCTCTCTTTGTGGTGTTTGGAAATCTGCCAGGCCGTGAAACACCCGGAGTATTCCGGTACGTCCCACGCGCACGCACCAATGCCTCGGCCGGACCCCGCTGATCTGCCGGCAGAGTTCTTAACGTTCCCAACAATAGCACCAACAAGAACGCCCCAATCCAGAATCCGCCCCCATCCGCAGCTTCCAACGATGACATCCCTTCGGCCCCAACACCCGATTCAGAATCGGACACAACTGGCGCCGCCCTGCGCACGCAGGCTGCTTCGCCTGCTGTAGGCACTGGCTAGCCATTGGCTTGCTTATTCATCAGGGCTCGGACTTCATCAATGGTCCGCACACGGCCTCCAGTGCAGCGCTGCATGACAGTTTGGGCACACGGCCGCAGATGTTCTATCGGATCGACTTCATACGAATCACCGATCTCGTGCAACGGTCGCAGATGATGGACATGGATGAACCCGGCCATTTCAGGACCATAGACTAGGCCGAAGCTCATTTCGCAGACGGCACAAGCCGCCCCGTGGGAGATGCACTTCTTGCGCGCAACGGCATTGCGCTCGTACGCGTTGACCGTGATGAGGTGGGTCGCACCCTCTACCAGGATCGGCGAGTCTGCAACTTCCTCTGCGAACGCGAACGGCATGTCTTGTATGCTGATCTTCCGGATGCGGAACCCCAGGCGCTCCAGCAATGGCTTTACCGTAGCCTTGCCGCCACTGAAGGTTCTTCGGTCCAGTGGTCCGGACTCAGGGAACTGGTATCCATGAGCCGCGCCGACAATCGCCTTTGAGTCGTATTCCTGGTTGCCTACGACCAAGAGATAGTCTGTCGACTGCCCGAAGCCGTACTTGCATCCAGAAACGCGGCCTGCCCGAGTTGGTCGTATTCCGCGACCGCGTCGAGTATTGCCTGCCGCGACGTAATATCCGCAAAGGCCATGGTTCGCCTTCCATTGGTCTACCACCTTGCTTCATCAGCGAAGACTGCTGGCGCTGGCCGTGCACATGCACGGGCCGTGGCAACCGGCTTCGTCAGCTACAAGCTTTGGCCAGGCGGTGCAAGCGCATCCCGATCTCAGCCTACCAACGTCCATCAGTCCCGCCACCTGGGGCCCCAAGCGCTCGCGTCGCCGCTATCGCGCAGGCAGCGTCAACTTTTTCCATTCGTACTGCATCTGAATCTCTCCCGGCATGTCCCAGCCACCAGAGATCTTCTTGACGCAATGGATCCACCTGACACCGTCAGCCGTCAGTATGGTGCCACGTGTGACTATCGGTGGGTCGTACCAGGGAACATTGACTGCAGCCGGTGTCCAATCAACTATTGATGCGAAGTCGACCGGCCATTCGGCCTGCTTCTCGTCCCCGAAACTGTACGGCGCTAGTCCTCCAGCATGGTCGACGCGATAGACTCTACCGCTGGTGCTTAGCGCGAACACAGGAAGCTCAAGCATCTCGCCACGTGTATCTGTAAGTGTCAACTCGCCAAAGAGCGGAGCTACTGCCGCAATTCCACTGGGCGATTTGTGGTCCACGGGGGCCGCTACAGCACTGGCGCAAAGAGCGCCAAGAACGATGCATGCGGCGTAGCCTCGTATCTTCATCGCACCGAACTCCTCTTGGGTTCCGGCCCGCGGTTCATAGCGGTCTGTGCATCTTGTGGCAAACCGAAGCCCAACACCCGGCTTCAGCAGCTAAGGCGGCCGTCGCGGGCTGTGGGCCAAACCGAAATGTGACACGCAGCTTTGGGTGCGTGTCCCAGGTGTCCCGCCCACCCGACACCAATGATGGAAATTTTGAGCCGCGGCGATTCATTATTTGTCATCGTGTGCGCTTTGTTGCGCCGATCCCACTTGCGCCGGCGCAATTCATCCAGCCACGACCCAATCAGCGCTCTTAGCCGCCAACAACTCGCACCAACGCCCTACTGCCCCTTCACCCCGTTCTCCGTAACCACGACCCGACACGGCGACGCATCACCGCAGCTGTACCCCAGGGTCGCCCAATTCGTACCCCGCAACGAGGTCAGCGTAATGCCGTCGACGCCGAACTCGACCTCAGCAGTACTGGCGCATATCCGCGGGGGTCCACCCGCCCGACACCCGACCGGGCGAGACGTAGCAGCTCCTGCTGCCTTCCCCGTCGGATCCGTACTGGAGCGCCCACCCGCCCCCATCAAGCGCGGTAACGGCGATCTGTTCCGGCGTGAACTCGATGCCGATCGTGAACGGAAGCATTTCGGCCGTCTGCGGGCCCGTGTCGCCGGCAAACGCCAGACCCTCGAGAGCCGCGGTCGCGAATAGGATTGCGGGAGCAATTTGAAGTTCGCGGATATCTCCCTTCGGAGTCTACCCTTCTGATCTGGCACTTGGCTTCAGCGGTTAGCGCGCCTGGCGCGGGCCGCACCCTACAACGGCGGGCTCTTTCGGTCGTCTTTCGCGCCGCCGCCAAGTACGCGCTTGCTGATCTCCTTGGCCGTCGCGATTCCCCAGAATGCGAAGATCATCGTGCTCACAGTGACGACGCCGGACAAGGTCAGTGCGTAGTGTTCCGATCCGACCAGGCACGAAGTACAGCGCAATGGCGAGCAGAGCCTCTGAGGCGCCGAGAATGATGAACTGCTTCCCGCAAGCCGCATTGGCTTTCGTACCACACTTCGTCGTTTGCCAAGGTCTCGCCGACTCAACCCGTACCACGCATTGCGCTTCACCCGTCGGCGCAGGAGCGGCACGCCGAGCGCGACATACAAACAACCCTGCGGTTACGAAGACGACAAGGAACAGGGACATGGTTTTGGCCTCAGGATTCGTTGACCACCTTGCTTCAACAGTGGGCGATGTCGGCGCATCGCCTGCGCAAACAGGCACCGTGAACGGCGGCTTCGTCTGCTGCAAGCTCTGGCCTTGCGTCCGCTCCACGCAGGAATGCAGCTGTCCTTCAGATGCCAACCATCGAAGCCGGCAACTGCCACCTCAAACCCGCGAGAATGAACCACCCGCTGTAGTCTGCTTCAACTCCACACTGCCGTCTGAATCCCGCTGAAGCGACGCGTAGCCGATTCGGATTTCGTCGAACGTCGCGGGCGTGCGCCCAATGCCGCAACGATGGAGAGGTTCCTGAGAACGGAGCAATCCAGGGTCAACTGAGCATCCAACAGCGCGGTTACGGCATCCGCCGACCCGCTCCTGGTGTACCCGGCCGCGTTCGTGAAATCCGCGGATGCGGCCAGGTGCGCGACGCCGAATCCCGCACCGACACCGACGCGAAGGGATCCCCGGCAGAACAGAAAGCGTTCGCCGGCCACTTTCCAGATATCCAGCGGCACCTGGCCGTCCACGCTGTAGTCCGCGGAATGTCCGGTGACACCGCGCTGCAGCGTTCATAGACGAAGCCCGCCGCCCAGACCTCCCCAGTGCCACGCCGACCCCCGCCCGAACCAGATTGCCGGATTCGAGCTGGCCCGAATCAGGGGTGAACCCGCGATAGCTCGTGGTGCCGTCAGCCAGGCCCTCGAGCGAATACGAGCTGCTCCCGAGGCCGACCGCAATCCACGATTCGCCGGCGGCCGCGGCGGAGGCAAACACAAGAACTAGAATCAAGATCAGTACGTGTCGCATCTGTAGCCCCTATAGTGG
Source organism: bacterium (assembly GCA_016703265.1). Classification (NCBI taxonomy): domain Bacteria; species bacterium. Next base: position 517,445 of record JADJCK010000004.1, on the reverse strand, counting down.
CGACCCGTGTCAGGCCGCATAACACCTTGCTCCGGCAGTAGGCGCGTTCGGCGCGACGCTTGCGCAAGCAGGCGACGTGACAAGTGGCCTCGTCCGCTGCACGCTATTGTTATGCATCCGCGGCGCCGGATGAGCGTTGGGCTGCGCGCCAATCTCGTTGTGCGCCAGCCAGGGATGCGACATCAAGCGCCTCACGAACTCCAGAGCGCCACCTAGTCTCTCGGGACGCCTTGACGCTCGACCGCGCCGGCATCTCGCTTGGCCGGCCGAAGGAGCGCGATCGCTAGATAGGCCACGAGGACAAGGCCGGCAGTGATGACGCCCTTTCGCAGACCGCGAGCAAGGGATTCCTCTCCAATGAGGGGAAAGAACATCGCATTGGCCAGGAACACGCCTATCGCCACCATTGCCCCCTGTTCAAGTACCGCACGATTCTTCACACTGGCTCCCCGTTGGAATTGTTGTGATCGAACCATGAACCTACCCTCAGGCGAGCAGGTTCTAGCGTAGTTGGAGCTGTGTCAATGACACGCCTGACGGTCTCCGTCTGCATAGCACCTGGTTCAATAGTGCCGCCCACGTCATCCACGAACCCTCTACCGCCCCCCGCCCCACCTGCGCCCCCACAACCCCATCCCCCGCGCCCCATCCGCCAGCTCCATAGTATCCAGACTCGCCACCAGCGCCCCAACCCGATGGCTACCACCGCCACCCACCACTCGTGCGTCACGAGCGCGTACGCGTACGCCGCCATCACCGGCAGGTTGAGCACGGCCACGAGGATCTTGCGTCGGGTGCTGAACTTCAGGACGTGCGAACATCCGGGGCAGGCCCAGCGATCACCCCACCAGTTGAGCAGCCAATAGCGCCTGGCGCCCACCGGGGTGCCGCAGTTCGGGCAGGAGCGTCTGACAAACGGCATAGCGGACCCCTTTCATCGCATCATCGGCGATCGGGGCGGGATGGTCATCGGCCATGGCGTGGATCATAGCGCAACGCGCCGGCGGTTTCAACGCCAGGGCCCGTATGCCGGCGGCCCGGAGTGACCGCGAGCATGCGCGCGCCCGGGCCATTCATCATGTGCTCCTGTTGAGCCTGCCTGTCCCGGGTCGCTGGATCTTCTGCTTGATGCCGGCGAGCATTCCAGCGGTCCGGCTTGGTGGATCTTTTGAGGCGCGACCACTTGCGCCGGCGCAAGTGCTCACGAGACTGCGACATTTGTGGCGCATTCAGTGTAGTCCTCCGGCAGGTGCGGCACGACCGTGTAGGTCGCCACCCCGAGCGGGCGCGTCGCGGTGCGCAATGCATGCTCCACGACGGTCTTTTCCTTGCCGCGGCCGATGATGACCCGGTTCTTGGCCCAGCTGATTTCTCTAACCAATGGTGCGAGAATTGGCTTGTCGTGGTATTCGAGGAAAGACTGGCGCATCGGCCATATGTTCCGGGGCGAGCAATTCGGCGTAGCCCGTGGGGGCGTCGGGCCCCAAACTCGAAGTTGCGCCGGCGCAAGCGAATCCGGGGAGGTCACGCCGCCGACCCGCCGCCCGCAATCCATCCCTGCTCCCGCAGCACCCCTGCTGCGAGCCCGACCTGCGCGGCCCCGAAGCGTTGTTTGCCCTCGCCCCAGGCGTGAACGGACTCGACCAGCCCCTGCAGATCCGATGGGGCTTCCCGCGCCATGATCCAGTGGACGGTGGCCAGCAGCTCCATGGCCGACGGCGACTCGAACCCGTCCACCAGGCGCGCAACGCGATCAAAGCGGGCCAGTGACGCCGCCTGGCCGTCCAGGCACGCGGTCGCAAGGGCGACGGCTCCCGGCAGCAGCTCGAGGGGCTTATCGGGGTCGTCACCGCCGGCGCCGTAGCCCGTGACGTAGTGCCCCTCGATCGCATGGAGCACGTGCCGCAGGTTCTCGGCGTAGGGTCCGTAGTAGCCCTTGGTGAAGTTCAGGCGCAGGGCTCGCCGGCGGCCTGCATGAAGTACATGAGTTTGTGCACCTCGAGCAGCGTGACATAGGGGTCCATCAGGCCGCCGAGGTACTGCTCCATCAACTTGATGAGCGCCGCTCGACCCGTAGTCATCGGCGGCGCCTTGCCCGGCTGCGCGCGGACGACGGCCGCTGGCTCCCCGCGCGGCTCGAACAGGATCACGCGGACGCCCGGCAGGTCGCCCAGCGCACGCTCGATGCGCGGCTTGACCTCTTCCCACGCCAGCCCCCGAGTCCCGCGCCCAGCGGCGGCAGCGCGATCGAGCTTATGCCGCGCGCCCGGATCTCCGCAACCAGGGCCACGAGTCCCGAATCGATATCCTCCAGGGCGCGACTTGCCGCGCCAGTGCCGCTTTCGTGGGAAATTGATGATGAACCGCGGGTTGGTCAGTTGCCCGGTCTGGAACACGAACATCCGGCCCGGCCGCACCTCCTGGCGCTGGCAGGCAGCGGCGTAGGCATGGAAGTTCGCCGGCCACGACTTCTTGAACTGCAGCGCCACGCCGCGGCCCATGTGGCCGACGCAATTGACCGTATTGACGAGAGCTTCGGCGTCGGTCGCCAGCAGGTCGCCTGTCCTCGATTCGATCAACGCTGATCCTCCCTTCATCGGTAGTACCACGTCGGCGTGGTCTCGACGTTCGGTTCGTAGCCGCTTGCCGCCAGGATCTCGAGGGCCTGACCCCGCACCGTGTCCGTCGCGGCACCGATCTTGTCGATGAACTCGAACGGCAGTCGGTCGTGGATCAGGAACTCGGCCTGCTTGGCTTCCTTGACGGCCCGGTCCCGGAAGTCCAGCGACTCGATGGCCGTCCGGTCAAGTCGGTCCAGGTCCTGCCGCCGCGCGCTGAATTCCGCCAGCCTGTTCCCCGCATTGGTAAACGAAGAGGGCCCACGGCCGCCCTCGGCCTCGGCCCAATCGATGACCCGCGTCGCGTCCGCCCGCAGGTGCAGGATGGGCCACTGACCCCCGCGATAGGATAGATCCGCGTCGTTCCCGCGATGGATCACATACAGCATAACCGATCGAGGGCAGAAATTGAACGGAACGTAGTCCCCGACATGGGTCCCCGGATGCGGCGGTACCACGATCTCCTCGAGGCGCCGCTGCTTGATTCTGCTCATGCCGATGGACCGCTGCGGCCCTCCTTTGGCAGCCATCGCGGCGTCACTCAGCAGACAACCGCTGGCGACAATCGCGGCAAGATTGTCCACGTGGGTGATGTGGTAGATGGCGAGGGTTGTGCTCGGGCGTTCATATTCGGCCTGGGGAAACTGGTTGGTAACGGTCAGGTTGTTGCGGCAACTCCGCAGGCGGTTGCCGTCCGGATGTATATACTCCCACACTGCTGCTTCCGGCTGTTCTGAAATCGCCACGCCGGGTGTTTGCGATGGTTCTTTGACGTCTTCGCTGCCTCTTTTGTTGTTTAATTCTGCATGTTGACCATTCGCCACCTGCGTTGGCGCTCGCGTCCGTCAGCCCATCGACCGGAATCCCAAACTACCTTCGGAGCACCCCCGCCCCCGCACCGCCCGCCTGACCCTCGCCACCGCCTTGCGCAACCCCGGGTCCTTCGCGTCCAGCAGGTTGCCGGCCACGGCCGTGATCGCCACGCGCGAGCCGCGCCAGCTGATCACGTCGTCGAACACGTCCTGGTCCTTGCGCAGGCGCGCCACTTCGCGCAGGAACGGCGCTGCCAGCGCCTGCTCGTCCGGGCTGAACAGGTTGGCGATGACCAGTTCGGCGCACTCGAGGCCTGCGTATCCCTCGGCCAGTTGCCACTTCTCGGCGGCCGCGCCTTCGTCGGCCGGGGCGCTTGCAAACGCCCGGCGCGCCTCGGCCGCCACCTCGGGGTCCAGCTTGTGCTTGCCCGAACCGCCGAGCAGGCGGTCGGAGGTCGCCAGCGTCCGCATCATCGCATCGAACTGTGCCTGCCGTTCGGCGACCACGTCGCGCCGTGCGCGCTGCAGCAGCGTCGAGCCCGGCCCGGGCGGCCGCGCGACGAATACCTCCAGGTCGACGGTTTCCACCGGGCTGTCACCCTCGATTACCATCACCCCGGCGAACGTGGCCATCGTGTCGGTCGCATGGAAGTCGTCGGCGATCGTGCCATTGCCGGGATCGAATCGATAGAGCGCCACGGCCGACGCTCCGGCCCGGCGTCAACGTTCCAGTTCCGGGTGTCCTTCCGGCGCGCTCTCGGAGGCGTCGCGTGCGGTGGCATCCGCCATCCGCGGACACAGGCCACTTCTTCATCGCCCAAGGCACGGATCAACAGTTCGATCAGGGCGGTCTTGCCCCGGCGGGCCTCTGACCTGGATGATGGCGCGTTCGAACACGGTCGCTCCTCTCCGCGGTTTCATGGGCGGGACAGCCTGCCGCCGGCCGACTATAATACGCCTTGCGGCATGGTGGTTGCGGAATGACGCCCGACAGACTCGGGCCGCCGACCCACTCACATGCCGTGAGGTCGTCTTTGTTGATTTCCAGTCACTTGCGCCGGCGCAAGGCGTCCCAAGTTTGTGACGCGAATCACCCTCGCAGGAGCCCCGAATGTCCATCGACCGCAACCAGCCCTGCCCCTGCGGCAGCGGCCGCAAGTACAAGAAGTGCTGCCTGCCGAAGCAACAAGTGACGGCGGCTCCCGTCGAGGCCGGCTGGCTGCGCATGCGGCGCACCGAGGGCGAGCTTGTCGAGCGGATCATGGCGCTTTTCCACCGCGACTACGGCCGGGTGGCGTTCGACCTGGGGTGGGACGAATACACGCTGTGGACCGACGAGGCGCCCGACGCAGAAGAGTGGCCCGAGCTCGAGGCCGCCTTCGTCGCCTGGCTGCTGTTCAACTGGGAACCGGGTCGCCATGCGGCACGGCGCCGCCGGCGTCCGGACGGCCGGGTCACCACGGCGACGGGCGACGCGCTGCCCGCCGTCACGCCGGCCCGCCACCTGATGGCCAGGCGCGGCGGCGACCTGGACTCGTACGAGCGGCGCTGGCTGGAAGAGGCCTGCACCCAGCCGTACACTTTCTGCCAGGTGGTGGCGGTCGAGCCCGGCCTGCGGCTCGACCTGCGGGACCTGCTGCTGAAGCGCGACGTCACCGTGCAGGAGCGGCAGGCCTCGAAGACACTCAGTGCGGGCAACGTGATCTACACGAAGATCGTCAGTCTCGACGGCGAATCGGTGATGCTCGGCTGCGCACCGATCGTCCTGCCCGGCAACCGGGTGGGCATGATTCTGGAGGCCCGCGACCTGATCCTGCGCCGCCGCGGCAAGCCGATCGATCTGGTGCGTCGCCATGATGTTGAGTTGCGCGACCTCTACCTGGCCCTGCGCCGGGAGCAGATGGACCCCGCCCCGCCGGCCCTGACGAACACCGACGGCGACCCGCTGCAGATGACACGCCTGGACTACGAGCTGCGCTGCACGGTGCAGCAGGCCCTCGACGCGCTGCTCCCACTGACGGGCGAAGACGATGCCGGGGTCTTCGCCGATACGTTCGAGCGCGACGAGGCCGGCGCGCTGGTCTTCGCCTCGATCCCGTGGCTGCGCCCGACGCGTCCCGGCGGCTCCATGCAGAACACCGTGCTGGCAAACCTCGACCTGTCCGAAGGCCGCCTTTCCGTGCAGGTGAACTCGCAACAGCGGGCCGATGCCGCCCGCGAGCAGATCGCCGTGCGGCTGGGCGATCGTGCCCGCTTCAAGGGCGCCGTCATCGAGTCCATGGAACAGTTGCAGGCGACCGCTCGCGCCAATGCCCGGTCGCCCGAGGCCGTGAAGCGGCAGCAGGAGCAAGAGGCCCTTGAGCGGTCACCCGAGGCGCGCGCCCTGATGGAGAAGCTGGCGCGCCAGCACTGGGCCGCGTGGCCCGACAAATCTCTGCCGGCCCTGCGCGGCGACACGCCCCGCCAGGCAGCCCGCACGCCTGCCGGTCGCGAGCGTCTGGAGGCCCTCCTGCTGGAATTCGCGGGTCGCATCGAGCAGACGGGCGTGCCCGGCCCCGATCTGGACGCGCTGCGGCGCGACCTCGGTCTCGACCGTGAGTTGCCCGCGTCGTCCGCGCCGGCGCTGACGATTGCAGACCTCCGGCACTTCCTGCCGAAGCCGGGCCGCTCGACCGGCGCAACGTTGCCCCGTGTTGCGCGGCACCTGCAGTCCATCGTCGAGGTGGCCAGTTCCGTCGCCTCGGCCACTCCCGTGCCGACGCCGATCCCCTGCCGGCGCCGCCCCGGTCGCAAACCCTGCCCCGGCGAACTGCTCGCGCACCAGGACGCCGCGCGCGGTGACATCCACTGGACGTGCCCGGTTTGCGGTGATGTCGGCGAGATCCACAACTGGCAGGGCACGGCACACGACTTCGGCGACCGCCCGAACCTGCCGCCCATCGCGCGCATCAGCCTCGTGACGGGATTCCAGCGCCGCCCCGGCGACGAGGCGCAGCTCGCGGAAATCGTCTTTGCCGGCCCCAACGTGACGCGCGAACTCCGCTGCGCCGTGCTCGACAACCGCATCACCGAGCTGGAGGGCGAGTACGGCGATGCGCGCGCGGGCTCTCCCGTGCAGGTCGACCGCCTTGAGATCGAGCACGAGAGCGGCACGACGCACATCACGATCCTGAACCGCGCCATCATGCTGCTGCACGGCAATGACGAGGTGATGCGGCGGTTGCATCGGGTTTGTGTGGCGGTGGAGAAGGGTAAGGGTGGGCGGTCTTGACGATGGGACCGAATAAGGTATCATATATGGCACCACCCGATCCGGAGGTAACCCAGGTGAGCCTGAAGAAAGACATTCGCCCCGTCACCTACCTGAAGACGAGGGCCGCGGACCTCCTGAAGCAGGTGAACGACACCCAGCGCCCGGTGATCATCACCCAGAACGGCGAGCCCCGCGCGGTTCTCCAGGATGCGAAGAGCTACGAAGACATGCGCTATGCGCTGGGCCTGATGAAGCTGATCTCGCAAGGCGAGGAGGACGTCCGCCGGGACCGTGTCCGCTCCCAGGACGAGGTGTTCGCCAGGATCGCCAAGGCGGTCGACGGGAAATGACCAGGTCCTTCGAGGTCCACTGGGCCGCCGTCGCCGAGAACGACCTCCTGGGAATCATCCTCTACGTCGCCGATGACAGCCCGGGCACCGCCCTGAAGGTCCTGACCCGGATCAGGAACCGAACGGCCCGGCTCAAACAGTCACCGCTGCAGGGCCGCATCGTCCCCGAACTGCTCAGACAGGGCATCTCGCAGTATCGGGAAGTCGTGGTCGCACCCTGGCGGGTGATCTACCGGGTCGAAGGGCGCCGGGTCCTGGTCCTGTCCGTCATCGACTCGCGGCGGAATGTGGAGGACGTGCTGTTGGGGCGGTTGTTGCAGTAGGTGATGGAGGCATCAATGCCCCCCAGCGCCACCATGTGCTCCCAGTTTTCGCCGAAGTCGTACACGTACAGGAACAGCACGGGGTCGCCGCGCGAACAGTCAGCGCAAACACACCGGCCGCCTCAATGACATGGCCAACACCTGCCTTCAGTCACGCCATGCCGGTCCGCATCTCGAAGGTCATGGCCGGTACGATCCCTGCGCAGTCACCAGCTGCTTCTTCATCGCATAAAGAAGCGTCGCCAACCCGGCCAGAACGAACGGCGCTATGGCCAGGTACGGCAGATCCCACCCGCACATGCCGAATCCCAGCGGCATGAGAATGAGGTAGATCCCGAATTGGCCGTCGCGGCCGATCGTCGGGATCTGCTTCCGCACCAACCATTGCACGACGGCGATGGCACCGTTGACGACGATGACCGCGAGAATGCGTGAACCCAGATCATCCATCATCTGCTCCTGTCGAGGCTATCTGTCGTGACGCGACGGATCTTCACCGTACACCCGAAACGCCTCTCTCACCCTCGCCGCATCGTAGAGCGAACAATTCCAGTACCACTCGCCGCCCACCCACTCCAGGATCTCGGCGCCATGGTTTCCCGACGAGAAGTCGGGCTCGCAGGCGAGAAATGCGATAGTCCTGACCATATCCGAATCAGCGATCAACTCGCTCCCATCCTCGGTCACGAAGAACACATCGATGGTATCGCCGGCCGCCAATGCGCCCTCGGTCCTGTTCTGCAGGACTTCGACAATGGCGATGCGAGCCCTCGAGCTTGGATACCGGGCCTCGAGCTGACCCGGACGCGGGTGCATGCGCGGATGTGGATGCGGCACCGTGGGCGCCACGTGGAAGACGGTGCCGACGATGACCGCCGGCTGCTTGACCATCCACGCGTCAGTCGGCTCAGCCATTCCCAGGCCGGCAAGCGCCGCCCCGGCCGCGCAGGCGACGATGAACGCGGTGATTGTCGAATGGAGCTTCATGATCGTCCCTCTCGGCCCGCACCGGCATCAGCGGTGTGAATACTCCGTGCGGGCCCGCGTCTCAGTATACGCTCAACGTCAGGACGGCGTGCGTGTCAATCCAGCGCCCGTCGTGGTTGAGATCTGACCCTGGAATCGCAATTCGCAGCTGGTCTATGGTGAGCTCGACTCGCGACACCAGGGTGTCCGCCAGATCAACGCCCACGTGACCCGCCCTCGGCACCAGGGCGTCTATCCCGGGGTGATGGCCAGGGCCCATGTTCGCCCCGCCTTCCGCCGCCAGGACACTCAATCGCGTGTCGATCGTATCGGCAAGGCCGTTGGTGAACAGGTCGACAAAGCGCGCAAACGACGCCGGCGTACGTGAATCATAGGTCAAGGTGTCGCCCTGTTGATGCGCATCGAGATTCACGATGGCCAGGTAGCCCCGCGATCCGAGTGGTGCTGGACCAATGCTCAGGACGACATGGTCGACCGACTCTGCCCAGACCCCGAAGCCCCAGCCAAACGTCATGGTCGCCAGCGGCTTCGGCGTGCTGTCAAGTGGTGCTTCCGCCGGATTGTCACTACCGCATGCCGCGAAGAGCATCAAGCACGCGCATGCTGACGCCGCGGCAACCGATGTTGTTGTTCGACTAGTCACGGGACCTCCTGCCCCACTTGCGCCGGCGCAAGCCACAGGTCCTTGGCCACAGCCCTTCGTCGTCGATCGGAGCGGGACAGACGGCTTCAACCTGCTCGGCCCGCATCAACGTTCACGCACGTGCTTCGCGTAGAAGCCCGTGACTTCAGGCTTGCCCGCCGTGCCGCTTGCCACGCCAAGGGTCAGCTCAACGATTTCATCGTCCGATGCCTCCAACTGCAAGCCATTGGCCCGCAGAAAGATTTCGGCAACGGCCACGGCAACCCGCTTGTTGCCGTCGACGAACGGATGATTCGCGCAGAGGTGATAGTGGTAAGCGGCGGCCATGCTCGGCAGGTCCACATGCAGGTAGTTGCCGTCAAACATGGCCTTGGGCATCGCCAGGGCAGACTCCAGCAGGCCCCGGTCACGCAAGCCCGAGTCGCCGCCGAACTCGTCGACCATGCGACGATGAATGGTGATGGCATCGCCGACGCTGACGAAGATCAGCCCATCCATCACTGCGCCAGTCGCTTCAGCGCACCCTGTCTCTTCTTCACCACGTAGTCGAGATGGTCCTGAAGGTCGTCCGGCATCAATCGGCGGGGATTGGCCGGCGCGACAATCAACAGGCCATCCTGAATGGTCAGCTGAACCTGGCCGTCTTCCTCGAGCCCGAGAAGCTCCAGGATCGGCTTGTCGAGGATTAACGCGTTGCTGTTGCCTACTTTACGGAGTTGCTTGATCACTTTGACCCCCTTTGGTTATAACATAATTATAACCCAACTGAGTGAGGCCGTCAATACCGTGCGACGGAATCCCACTTCTCCGCAAGCAGTCGTATCGCCTCGTCTGCAGGATAGAACGCTTTCCCCAGGGGCCTTTTAGCGAAGCATGGAGTGTCGGCGAGTCGAGTTTCCAGCTCCCGGGGCCAGGCCTCATCCCAGCCTTCCGCTCGCTGATGGTATGGGGCCACTTTCGCAAAGTCGACCATGACGCCGAGCACCGATCGACTGGCGGTCTTGGCAACCAATGTCGGGACCATCGCGTCCACCTCGGCGCGCACCCAGTCACGTGGGACCGCCATGCCATCCAATCTCGCCGCGACAATGCTGGCGAGTCGCGCCGGCAGTCCGCGGACGTCGCGCGCCGGCTCCACGATGGGGAGCAACGACTTGGCGCTGACGAGCAACAGGAGAGGTCGCCTGTCGATGACCATGCGGTTTACGTACCAGTCACCGAGTGCCGTGTCGGACTCAATGGTTGCGGTCTCGGTTGGCCGCAGGGATTTCATCACCTTGGCTGTCGCGCGGAGGACTACCACTCGAAACCCCGATCGTCTCGACCACTCAATACCCTATACTCCGAAGCGTCACCAGGACCGAGACCGCAAGCGCCGCCCCAAGCGCCAGGAACCAGTGCCCCTCGATCTGCCCGTCCGACTCATTGCGGAACTCCGCGTGCTCGATCTCCGCAAGACCGATGACCTGTTCCTCATGACCGTAGTTCCCGCCAAGGTCCAGGACCAGCTTCTCGTCATCCAGCCGGAGAACCTTTCCCGATGCCGTCTCCCCGGAGTCAAGCACGAGGCGGACGGTGTCCCCCTCCCTGATCGCAGCCGCATCCTCGGGGATCCCCGCTCCCGGCCCGACCACCGGCACGGTTGCCTGCCTATAGGTGGCGCACCCGGAAAGGAACACACAAAGCGTGATGAGCCGGATGCGCCTCATGATGACCTGCCAACTCCCCGCCGCCACGACATCGTACGTCAGGCAGAATGGCGGCCACCATCTACCGGAACAGGCTCTTGACTGTGCCGAAGGCATCGCTCTCCCGGCCAACCGGGCAGTTGCCCGCGTTGATCCCCGCCACCGGCAGGCTGACATCGCCGGACGCTACGGCGCCCCGACGCAGGACACCGTTGCCCGTCAGGACCGGCAGACCGCCGGGCATGGACGGGATACTGGACGGGCCGATGTAGAAAAGCAACGCCTCCTGCACCTGGAGCAGGACGTGCATGGTTACCAGAACCACGGCTCCGTTTGCCGGCACCGTGAAGGGCGACGGGGCGGAGCACATAAAGTCGCTCGCGGGCCAATCCCCATCCGGTTCGGGACCGCATTCACTGTTGAAGGATGTCGTCAGGATGAAGTGCGGCGCTCCCGTCAAGGTGACCGAACACTCGAATCCATTCGTGGGACCAGAGGGGTTCATGAGCACGAGATACACCGGCACCGGCTGGAACGCCCCGACCACCGCGCAGTTGATGTTGCCCGCCGTATCGAAGTAGATGCCGAACGAATCCGCGCCCGGATCGATTCCCGCCAGCGCAGCCGGCGCCATCAAGCCCACAATCAACAGCACCCATAACATCTTCATGGTAGCCCCCTTCGCGGTTCATGATCCGCCCTGCACTTCATGCGGCCGTGCCGCCCCCTGTTCTTGTCGCATCATCGATGGTCGGGGCGGAATGGCCATCGGCCATGGCGTGGATCATATCGCATCATGCGGACCGATTCAATGGGCCCCCGACCCGGCGCGGCCGCGGACCTCTTGTGTGAGTTGTCTTCGCTGCGCATCGGTTGACCTATCAACCAGTTGGGCCCGCGGCATGCGCTCCAATCAGCGCATCCAGCCCCGCGAATCGTTGATAGGTCAACCAACCGGCGAAAGCGACCGGTGAAGAGAGAGACCCGCCCAACCGAAGCACGCGGCGGCGCGCAGATAGAATTCGCGCGCCAGGTCGTCCTTGCAGTGGCTGAAAATGACCAGATTCTTGGCCCAGCTGATTTCTGCAACCAACGGTTGCAGTTTTGCGTTGGCCGCGTCACACCAATAGAAATATCCAAATTGCGCGATTCGTCGACTTGCGCCGGCGCAATTCGGTGGGCCCAATCATCGCGTGTACGGACATCGAATTGAAGGGCGACGCCTCTTCCCCCGGCGCCGCCCCGCAGCTGGCCCCGGCTCAGAGATTGTCCTCGTCCACCCGTTTTGCCTTCTTCCCCTGCTCAACGGGCCTCTTCGCCTCCGTCGACAGGTACTGGATCTCCACCGGATGATCGACATCGATCGCGAAGTCCCCGATCGACATGCCGCGCACCTCGGCTCCCGACGCGATCATTCCCGTCTTGCCCTTGTTCAACAGGGCCAGCGGACAGAGGATCGCTCCCGTCGCCACGGTAGCACCAACCTCTGAGTCGCCGGCGTTGACCATCTGTCCCGTCAGCGGCACCGTTGTGCCGTCGACCGCCACCGTCGACCGGAACGAGAGCGCCAGGCGGCCCGCAATTCCTGCCATCTGCGCGCCCTTCGAATCATCCACGAACGCCACCACCGGCGCGCCCGCCTTGATCACCGTCTGGCCGTTCACCTGGACGCTGCTGCTCACAACGAGCACGATCTCCTGGCCCGTCTGCACGCTCTTGGCGCTGATCTCCTCGGTCGCCTTCACGACTACGACCGTGTTGTTTGGCAACCGCACGGGCTCCGCCTGCGCCGCCATGGCCATGATCATTGCCGCCGTCAGAATCATCGTGATCGATCTCGCCTTCATGTTCCATGCTCCTCGGTTGTGGACTTCAGGTGCGGGAATGTGACCAGGCAAACGCCGACTCCGCCCGCAGCACCCAGAATCAGCCGCATCATCAGGTTGCTCTCGTCGCCGGCCAGCCCGCGCGCCCACGGCTCGGCCACCGCAACCACAAGCAGCGCCAGCCCGATGCGCCGGGCGCAGCGGCGCGGCCTCAGCCACGGCATCGCCAGCGCCATGGCCGCCACGCCCAGGTATCCCGCCGTACAACGCGCACACAGCGCCGACGGCCGTCCAGCCACCCACACGCACCGACTCGGGTACTGGTGGCAGATGTGCGACAGCATCCTGTAGGCACCCTCGCCCGCCGGATAGCCGCGCACGGCCTGCAGTGCGGGCGCCGCAAGGGAAGACAGCGTCAACGTCAGGGCTGCGCAGCCGAGCCCCAGTCGCAGTGCTCCGGAAAGCGCGCCAACCAGCGGCGAGCACTTACGACAAGGGATACGACACATTGTGTGCTGCCATTCGAGATCAAGTTCATCCACGATTTTGGTCACTGGCGCGACGTACGCGCGCAGCGTTCTCTGTCGGAATCATCAAGGATCAGCGTTCCGTGCGACGGAATGGTCACACGTTCTTCGATGGTGCGCGCCTCGCTCATCACCGACTTCACCCCGCCAAACACTCGGCATTACTCACGAATTTTTCGAAATGCAGTCTTGAACACCGCGCGCACTCGCTCGACAATACTTGGCGATTAGTCCGGCTGCCCCATGTTGCCGGAATGAAGCAGACCCATGAATATCCAGGAGGCTCTTGTGAAAAAGTCCGTCGTCCTTCTCTTCACCTTTGCCGCGATCGCGTTGCTCGCCTTTGCTACACCCGCCAGCGCCGCCGGCGGCGGCCTCAAGGCTGGCCTGACGATGTCGACGTTCACGGGATCCGATGCCGAACTCGTCGGCGTGGATCCTGACTATCGCATGGGCTTTGCATTCGGCGGCTACCTCAATCACGCGCTGTCGCCCACGCTGTCATTCCAGCCCGAAGCGTACTACGCCATGAAGGGCGCCAAGTACGAAGACGGCGGCGAGAGCCTGACATTCAAGTTCGCCTACCTGCAGATCCCCCTGCTGCTCAAGATGCAGCCCGAGGGCAGCAACTTCTTCTTCTACGGTGGTCCGGATGTGGGCATCAACCTGAGCGCGAAGGTTGAAGCCGAGGCCGACGGCATCAGTGCCGAGGAGGATCTCGACGAGATCAAGAGCCTCGACTTCGGCCTCACGTTCGGTGCCGGCGTGGCGATGGAAAAGTTCAGCCTCGAGGCCCGCTACACGATCGGCCTGTCGTCGTTCGACGACACCAGTGATCCCGACACCATCAAGAACAGCGGCCTGATGCTCCTGATCGGCATGGGGCTGTAGTCTAGCCGGGGACTGGACCTCCCTCTGGCTCCGAGCCCGACCGCCTGTGGGTCGGGCTCGTGCCTTTGGGCGTGACCGCGGCGGCGGGGCGGCGGTCGAATACATCTGACTGATATATTGTTATCGCGGCCGCGGGCCTCTTGTGTGAGTTGCCGTTGCTGCGCATCGGTTGACCTATCAACCATATCAGCCAGCACAGCGCGCCGATTCAACCCACCCATTTGGTTGATAGATCAACCAACCGGCGAAAACAACCTGTGAAGAGAGACCCGCGCCCGCTCGCCACCATAACCGGCACACCCAGCCACCCTCTCTTTTCATGGCCTTCGCGCCACCCCACGTCCTGGGGGCTGGATGGGGGGCCGGGCACTATATAACTCCGATCAATTCTTGATATGCCTTTGGGTGTGAAATTTGGATGTTTCGCCACTTGCGCCGGCACAAGTCCCGGCACAAGTCCCTGCACAAGTCCCTGCGGCCCAGGGCGTTCCTTCACTGGCCGGCGCCCCATCCCGCCAGGCGGCCTCGCCGCACCGCCATGAAGGCGCGGCAGGGCACCAAGCTTGACAAGAGCCAGACCGGCGCTATACTTCACCATATGGTTAATCAACTCACACAACAGCTGTCGCGACCCGACGCCGACCTCGACGCCGTCTTCAAGGCCCTGGCCCACCCCGCCCGTCGCGCCATGCTGGAGCGGCTGGGCCGGGGCGAGGCCACGGTCGGCGAGCTGGCGGCCCCCCTGGGCATGTCGGCGCCCGCGGTGACCAAGCACATCCGCGTGCTGGCCAACGCGCACCTGATCACGCAGGGCCGCAGTGCCCGGTGGCGTCCCTGCCGCCTGGAAGAGGCGCCGCTGCAGACCGCTACCGACTGGCTGGCTGAACAGAGAAAAACGTGGGAGTCCCGGCTCGACCGCCTGGAGGCCCACTTGCGCACCATGGACGATTCCCCGAAAGGAACCGCCGATGACAACGCCTGAGAACGAACGCGACGTGGTCCTTCGCCGCGAGATCCCGTTCGCGCGCGCCCTGGTCTGGAAGGCCATCACCGACCCCGCCCACATGCAGCAGTGGTGGGGCCCCGACGGCTTCACCATCGAGAACCTGACGATGGACCTGCGCGTCGGCGGCACCTGGATCTTCGACATGGTCGGCCCCGACGGCACCCGCTACCCCAACCACTCGGTGTTCACCGAGATCGTGCCCCCCGCACGCCTCATCTATGACCACGGCGACGGCCAGCGCATCTGGTTTATCGCCTCGATCCTCCTCGACGAGACCGCCACCGGCACCATGGTGACGCTGCGCCACCTCTTCCCGAGCCGCGAGTCGCGCGACGAGGTCGTCACGAAGTACGGGGCCATCGAGGGTGGGAAGCAGCATCTGGCGAAGATGGAGGCTTATGTGCGGGAGCATTTGGCGTAGTTTGGCCGTCTCTCTCGTCAGGTCACTTTGGTGGGTTTTGACATTGTCCGATAAGGGGCCCTTCGTTTCGGCCCTTTATTGGACAACCTCATTTCGGGCCCAGGAGAACATGGCGCGACACCCGCACGAACGCGCCTCACGCACCTACCCCCTGCCCTCCAGCCCCGACGATCCCAACAGCCGCCCCCCCGCCTCGCCACCCATCGCATCGGCCGTGAGCAACCGCGCATCGCCGTAGAGTTGGTGAGTATCCCGCCAACTGATCGCCACGTCGGCGAACGCCGCCGCCTGCGCGCCGCCGCGCTCGAGGTAGTGCGACGGCGCCAGCGCGCACAGCCAGATGCGCGGGCACGTCTCGCCGAACAGTGCCGGCAGGCGTCGGCGGTCTTCGCGCGCGACGTTGGCCGTCATGACGTCGAACGGCGCGCCGATCTCCGCCTCGATGAGGATCAGGTCGCGCGCACCGAACAGGCACACATCGAAGGTGCGCTGCGCCGAGAACTCGGGCGGACGCGCCTTCCTGCCCTGGTGCCACAGGAAGTCGCGATACAGGTACACATCGGCGGCCGCTTCCCAGTCGCCGGCCGCGTCGCACTCCACTGCCTGCATGCGCCCCTGGGCCAGGTCGCGCAGCCGTCGCACCAGCGGCAACGGATCGCGCCGCGCGTGCTCGGCCAGAGCACCGCAATAGAACCGCTTCTCGCGCGTCAGGTCGGACCAGTCGTAGCCCTGCAGGTAGGCCTGGGGCATGGCGGACTCCTTGGGGTGGGCAGCCGGGTTCCATGATCGGTTGCGGGCGTTCCGTGCGACGGAACGGCAGGGCCGCACTCAACACCGATGGTCCGTTGGGTTCAGCCGCGCTGCGCGATGCTATTTGCAAGAAGCGGGCGAGGCTCGTGAGATAGATAATCAATCACAATATCAAGCGCACCATCACGCGAAGCGGCGGCCGCCACGGATTGCCGCGCCCCGCGGTGTATCCAAGTTGATCTTCCAAGGTATGTCAGGTCCAGGATACCTGGCTCCGCCGGGCGGACATCATGCATAGCGTTGCACGGGGCGCGTGCTTCGCGACAAGGCTGCAGTTGTACAATCGGGATGGGGGCGTTTCGGATTCGTCAATTTTCTGCAAGGAGCTACGGCAGGCTGCGCTTGTAGACGATCGGCCCGGATGCGACGGTGTTCCAGGTCCACACGCCCATGGTGAAGTCCTGATCCAGGTAGTGGACCTTTTCGGTCGTCGCCGGTGCCAGCGTGCCCCGCTCGATGGCCTCGAGCGCCTCGCGGCCGGGCCCGGACCGGAACGCCAGCCAGGGGGCGTTGAACTTCCTCGTGCCGCCGCGGGCGCGCGTGATCAGTTCCGGCTTTCCGTCCCGTTCGATCTCGCACTGGGCCATGTAAACCGTCTCGCCGCCGATGATCCAGATCTCCAGGCGCAGCACCTTCACGGCGCCCGCCGCGACCTGCTCGTACACGTCCTGGACCGCGGCGATGCCCTCCTCGGCGCTGCCGCCCACAGCCGGCGCATTGAAGCGCGCGCCGGTCATCGGCGCCTCGACGACGGGATCCCCGTTCAGGGTGCGGCCGGTCGGCTGCAGGGTGAAGCCGTCGCTCCCCACATCCGTCACCCGCCACAGCGCCAGGGCCGCCACGACAACCACCACCGCAACCGGCAGCACGCGTGTCCGCAGGGGGTGGTAGCTGAAGTTGTGGTTCAGCTCGCGCAACAGCTCGCGCTTGAAGTCGTCGCTCGGCCGGCCCCGGTAGTCCGATTCAGCCATCAGCGCGCGGATGTCGCCGTCATCGTCGTCGTCCGGGCGCGTCGTCTGCTGGTCGTTCATTCCGCCTCCTCCCTGGGCCTTTCACAGGGCCTGTCTCCGGGCTTGTCACCGGGCGCAACCGCGGGGTCGATGCCGCGGCGCCGCAGCTGCTGTCGCAGCGCCTCCCGTCCGCGGCGCAGGCGCGTCTTCACCGTGCCCTCGGGCGTTCCCAGCACGGCGGCGATCTCGACGGTCGTCATCTCTTCCCAGTAGTGCAGCAGGAAGATCTCCCGGCTCAACGCATCCAGGCTGGCCACCGCTGTCCGCACCGCGAGCTGCCGCTCGGTCAGCACGATCTCGGCCAGCGGATTGATCCGCGCATCGACGATCGTCAGGTCCGGCTCGTCCAGGTTCACCGAGCGCGCGGCCATCGCCACATGCTGCCGCACCAGGTTCAGGGCGATGCGATACAGATAGGCCCCGAACGTCACGCCCTGCCACCGGAATCGCCACAGGTTGCGCTGGGCGCGCAGGAACGTCTCGCTGGTCAGGTCTTCCGCCACCTGGGGGTCGAGGGTGCGTCGCAGGCAGAATCGATAGACCCCATCGCAATACTTTGCATAGAACCGGCGGAAGTCCTCCGGATCCAGGCGCGCCAGGATCAGCCAGCGCTTCTCGATTGTCAGTTCGGAATCGTGCAAGTCCTGTCCGTCTTTGTCCGACCGCCGGCCCGGCGCGCTACCCATGACAATCGCCGGGGAGCGATTTCGGATTCAGGGTTCTGCGCCCGCGGGATCACCGATACCGCGCCTTCACCTCGCCCCAGGAACTGGATTCGGTGGCCAGCCCGGCCTTCATATCCTGCGTCAAGTCCAGCTGGCCGCGCATCTGGAAGTACGGCTTCGTCACGCCGCCCACGACCGAGTCGCGCGCCGTCACATAGAACTTGATGGTGCCCTGCACCTTCGAGGTCGCGTAGAGCGGCCCGTGATCGAAGAGCACCACCACGTCGTACAGCGCGCACCACGTGTCGGGAATCGGGTCGGTGCCCGACGAAGTGCCCCACGTCCCCTGGCGGGCGAACGTCTGGAAGGCGATCGACTGCACGCCCGGCACCAGCGCCCCGTTCGGGTCGGTCACGTCGTTCCGGGAGAACATGCGCTCATGGATGCGCCGCTCCTCGGTGACATCCAGGGTCGGCCCCAGGGACGGGAACAGCGCGACCGTGCTCGGCTGCAGGATCGTGACGCAGTCCGGGTGCAGCAGCTTCAGGAATTCGTCGTAGTCCATCGTCTCGTAGGTGGACATGACGTTCGCCATCAGCTTGTCTGCCGTGTCGGGGAACGGCAAGGTGGTCGGCCTCCAGTCGTCCTGCGGTATATCCGGAGCCGTCTCACCGCACCCGCCAGCCATCACGACCAGGCCGACCAGGCACACGGCAACGGCCACGCGACGCACCCTCATCGGAACAACGCCTTCACGGATCCCCAATTCACACGCTCCACGGCTTTGTCGGCAGCGCCGGCATCCTTGTCCCCGTTGGTCTGGTCGAGTTGCCCGACCAGCTGGTAGAAGCGACGATTCACGCCGTCGACCAGCGAATCGCGATAGGTGGCGTAGAACCTGATCGTGCCGTCGACCCGCAGCAACGTGTGGTTCTGCCCGCGATCAACGCTGAAGGCGACGTAGTAGCTCGCACACAAGGTGTTCGGGATCGGATCATCGGCCGGCGACAGGTCCCAGACCGTGTCCTGCATGAAGCCGTTGATCCCGATGCGCTCGACGGCAGGCACCGGCGCACCTTCAGGATCGGTCACGAGGTGCCCCGAGAACATGCGCTCATGGATCCGGCGCTCCTCGACGGCATCGAGCGTCGGCCCCACGTCGGGGAACTGCGCGACGGTGCCCGGCTGCAGGATCGTGACGAAGTCCGGATGCAGGAGGGCCGCGTAGTCGCCGGCACTCATCCGGCTGTAACTGGTCAGAAAGTTGGACATGAGGACCCAGGTACTGTCCGGGAACGGCAGCGCCAGCAGTTCATAGTGAACCGAGAACGTGAACGTCGCGCCTTCCGCCACGGCCCAGCTGTAGGCCTCGGGCGTGTAGTACGTCTCCACATCGCCCCACGTGACCGTGTACTCGCCGATCAGCACCTCGCCGAGATCCTGGTCCTCGACGCCCGCCTGGCTGAATCCGTCCGGCCCCGTCACCAGCCACGAAGCGCCGATGCCGTCGGGCGTGACATCGACGGTCAGGTTCCCGGTGATGGGCGTGTACGTTCCGCTGAACGTCAACGCACTGCCGGCAACCAGCGTCTGCGTCTGAGTCTCGGGATCCGGCCGGCGCCAGCTGGCGGTCTGCAGCCAGTTCACATGGTAGATACCGGGCGGCAGGTCACTGATGACCAGGTCGCCGGCGCCCTCCCCGACCAGGCCCTCGGGCCCGTACAGCTGCCACGGCGCCGCGATCCGGTCGGGCTCGGCGTCGATCGTGATGGTCGCCACCGCCGGGGCATAGGTTCCCCCGAACACGAGCGTGTCGTCGCCGTCCAGCGCCTGCGTCACGACCTGCGGATCCGGCGCGTGCCAGCCGGCGACCGCGCCCCAGGTCAGCGTGTAGCTGCCCGCCGACTTGTTCGGCAGCGTCGCCGCCCCCGTGCCCGAACGCGAGATCCCGTACGGCCCCGCCAGCTGCCACGGAGCGGCAAGCGAATCGGGCGCCACCTGGATGGCGATCGTGCCGAACTGCGGCGCATTGGGTTCCGTGCTGTCGCAGGCGGCCAGGTTGACCAGCAGGCCGGCCGCCGCGAGGGGCGTTAACAGGAGTCGTGGGCGCATCATTTGATCCCCTTGAGCAGGGCGAACAGGTCGCGATCCCGCGATGATAGCACATTTCGGCCGGCCGCGGAACCGGCAAGCAGACTCTCCAGTCGGGATATTGCCGCCCCCCGGCTGCGCGCCTACCATGTTGCCGAATCCACATTCGCCGTCGGCCCACCCCGGCAAGGAGCCCCAATGCGCTCTCTTCGCGCCGCCCAGGCCTTGACCGCCCTCGCCATCCTCCTGTCCCTGGCCGCCTGCGCCACAGTCCCTCGCGAAGTCGTCGAACTCTCCCATGTGATGGGCGCCGACCTCGACGAGGTGCAGCGCTCGCACGAGGCGCTCATCCGGCTGCACTTCGCCGACTTGCGCCGGCGCACCGACGACTTCCTCGTCACGCAGTGGCAGCCGGCGTACCTCAGGGAGTTCATCACCGAGGGCAACCTCACCGGGCTGGCCACGCCGCCCGTGGTGCTCGCGGCGTCTGGCTGGGCCGTGGCGCTGAGGCTCTGATCGCGCCGCTCGATGCGCGACGAGTGCTCGATGCCGTGGGCGCCGTTCCACCGCCGCGCACGGCGAACGCCACCATCCCGCGCCCTGAGCGTGGGCCGGCTGGGCGCCTGGGACTGCGGCGGCGTTGCCAGGGCTGCCCGGGATGCCGCCAGCCGGGCATGCCTCGCGCCGAGCCGCTTGTGCCACCGCGAGTTGCGACGCAGCTGGAGCTGATCCACCAGGCCGGTGCTGCGGATATCCGCGCGCTCAAGCCGCAGTTGTCGGACCCAGGCCTTCAACGCGCTGCTGAAGGCCGTGAAGGCAGGCCGCCGAGGCGCGCTGCGCCGGCGCATGGGCTGGGCCGCCCCCCCCCCCCCCGCACGATGGCCCGGGGCGCGCCGCAGGGCCGGTCGCCCTGAAGGCCTGGGCCGGATCCCCCCTCGTCTTCATCCCCGGCTACAACGTTCAGCTTCCGCGGGGCGCTGGCCTCCGGTTTTCGCCCTGCACGAGACCTATGGCGGCGCGCCTGACGTGGTGGTCTCACCTGGCCGTCGGACGGCGGCATGTGCCCCTGCTCGCCTACGCGACGACCGCCGACGCCCGTCGGCGCCCGCTCGGGGGCCCCTTCGCTTCCTCTGGCCGCCGACGCCCGCCCCCCCCCCCTCCCCCAACGCCGCCCCCCCCCCCACGCGCCTCGGCTCTGCCGCGCGCGGCCGCAGTCGACACGGCTTCACGTCACCGGCTGGTCGGCCGACTACACGACGGAAGCAGGTCGTGCGCGACGTGCGGGCGGTGCTGGCGGGAAGGCCCGCCGCTGCGAGGCGGCGCTACAGCCGCGCCCCCCCCGATATGTCAGGCGGCCACGCGGCGTTCCGGCAGCGGCCCGTTGACGGCGCCCCCTCGTCCCGCTATCGTCGCAGACAACATGCGTCGATTCCGGGCAGGGGGCCCGCGAATGGCCCAATTGCCACAAATACCCACCGAGACGCGCCCCACCATGAAGATGCGCTCCTGGCTCCGCGCGGGCCGGCTTCTACTTCTCGCCCTGGCCCTCATTGTGTCCGCACAAGTGAGGGAAATCGGCTATCTGGTCATCGATCAGGCCGTGATGTGGCTGCCCACGGGGGTGGCCCTGGCCGGGTTGTGGCTGCTGGGGGCGCGGGCGTGGTGGGTCGTGTTTGTTTCGACGGTTTTCACCCGCCTGGCCATCGGCTACGGGCTCGGGGTGTCGCTGCCGGCCGGGATCGGCAGTACGGCTGAAGCCCTTGTCGGCCTGCTGCTGCTGCGGCGCTTCGGCTTCCGGCCTCATTTCGAACGGTTGCGTGACGTGCTGGCGCTCTGTGTCGCGGCGGCAGTCTCGCCGTTGGCCAGCATCCTGATGTCGTTCATCGCGCGCGCCTACCTCTGGCCCGATCCCCACATCCCGTTCCATTCGGGATGGGACGGCTGGTGGCGCATGAATGTCATCGGCGCCCTGGCGGTCGTACCGGTGACGGTGATCTGGCTGGCGCATCCGCGGCCACGCCTGGTGTGCCTGGGCTCGCTGCACATTGCCCTGGTGGCCCTCGTCCAGGCCACGCTGGTTGCCTTCATTTTCGTCTTCGGGCCCGGCGGCGTTACCGGCGTGGTTCTCCTGAACCTGACGGTGCTGGTTCCCCTCTACGCTGCCGTGTACCAGGGGCCGCGCAGTGCCGTGACTGCCGGGGCGCTGGCGGCCATCGTCATTGCACTGGCAACGACCAGGGGAGCCGGCCCGTTCCTGGCCGTGGCGCGGGAAGAGCGTCATGTCGTGCTGCAGCTGCTCGAGCTGTTCCTGGTCGGCATGCCGCTCGTGTTCGGCGCCCTGGTCGCCGAGCGGCGCGCCGCCGAAGCTGAACGCCGTCGCGCCGACACCGAGCTGGCCCACAGCCGCGAACTGCTGGCCTCGATCAACCGCAACGTCAACGAGGGCCTCTACCGCAGCGCGCCCGACGGCACGATCATCTACGCGAACATGGCCTTTGCCCGCCTTTTCGGCTGCGAGACACCCGAGGAGATCCTGCCGACCAACGCCTTCACGCTCCACGCCGATCCCGAGCGGCGGGAGGAGCTGAAGGGCGTCATCGCCCGGAGCGACTTCATCGCGAACGAGGAAGTGCTGTTCCGCCGCCGCGACGGTTCCACGTTCTGGGGCCTGGTCTCGAGCACGGTCGTGCACGGCCCCGACGGCGCCATCACGGGCTACGACGGGGCCATCACCGACATCACCGTCTGGAAGGGCCTGGAAGAGCAGTTGCGGCAATCGCAGCGCCTGGAGGCGGTGGGCCAGCTGGCCGGCGGCATCGCCCACGACTTCAACAACGTGCTGACGGCCATCGTGGGTTATGCCGAGCTGATCCGCTCGTCGGTGCCCGGGCAGGGCGAGGTGCATGGTTTCGGCTCGGGCGTGCTGCGCGCCGCCGAGCGCGCCGCGGCCCTCACGCGCCAGCTCCTGGCCTACAGTCGCCGGCAGGTGCTCTCGCCGCAGGTGCTCGAACTGGGCGCCGTGGTCGAGCACCTGGGCGAGATGATGCACCGCCTCATCGGCGAGAACATCCGGCTTCGCATCACCATCGACCCGGCAGGCAGCTGGGCGCGGGTCGACCGCAGCCAGCTGGAGCAGGTGGTCCTCAACCTGGTCGTCAACGCCCGCGATGCCATTGCAGAGAAGGTCACCGGCGGCGAAGGCGGCACCATCACCATCACCGTGGCGCCCATCGACGTGGATGGCCCCCTGGCTGAGCGGCACGTCTGGCTGCGCCCCGGGCCGCATGTCGCGCTGGTGGTGGCCGACAACGGCATCGGCATGACGGAGGAAACCCGCGCCCGCGCCTTCGACCCGTTCTTCACGACGAAGGACCGCGGCAAGGGCACGGGCCTGGGGCTGTCGACGGTGTACGGCATCGTCAAGCAGAGCGGCGGCGGCGTGTTCATCGACAGCGCCGCCGGGAGCGGCACCGCGGTGACGGTGTACCTGCCGCGCGTCGAGGCCGGCGCCGAACCCGAGCCCGCGCCCGCGCCGCGCCCGACCGCTGCCGAGGCGGCCACCATCCTGTTCGCCGAGGATGATCCCAACGTGCGCGAAACCACCGTCCAGCTGCTGGCACGGGCGGGCTTCACGGTGGTGGCGGGAATCGACGGCCTGGACGCGCTGGAACTGGCCGGCCGGCACGCCGGCAACATCGACCTGCTCGTCACCGACGTCGTCATGCCGCGACTGGGCGGGCGCGAACTGGCCTCGCGCCTGACGGCGGAGCGCCCCGGCCTGCGCGTGCTGTTCATCTCGGGCTACACCGACGACGTCGACGACCTGCGCGAACTCGCGGGCGCCGGCGGCGATTTCCTGCAGAAGCCGTTCGGCCCCGAAGCACTGGTCACCCGCGTGCGAGCGCTGCTCGGCCGTACCGGCTGAGCCTAGCCCACCGCCCCGCTCTCGCGCGACGGCGGCGCCGCATACGCACTGCCGTGCACGCCCGGCACGGCCCGCCCCGACGGGTCATCGCGCAACCGCAGGCTCGCATCCCAGGCCAGCGCCGCCTCCGTCGAGCACGCCACCGACTTCCCGTACGGCACCGTCCGCAGCACCGAATCGCTGCCGCCGAAATGCTGCTCGAACACGGCGCGGTAGAAGTACGCCTCCTTCGACAGCGGCGTATGGATCGGGAACATGGCCGCGCGGTCGGCGAACACCTCGTCGGTCACCACCTGCTCGGCGGTGGCCCGCAGCGAATCGATCCAGCCGTAGCCGACACCGTCGGAGAACTGCTCCTTCTGGCGCCACGCCACGCTGGCGGGCAACAGTCCGGCAAAGCACTCGCGCAGCACGCGCTTCTCGATGACGCCGCCGCCGCACATCTTGTCGCCCGGCGCGATGTTCATCGCCACGTCCAGGAAGTTCTTGTCGAGGAACGGCACCCGCGCCTCCACGCCCCAGGCGGCCATCGCCTTGTTGGCGCGCAGGCAGTCGTACAGGTGCAGGTTCTCCAGCTTGCGCAGCAGCTCGAGGTGGAACTCCTCGGCGCCCGGCGCCTTGTGGAAGTAGAGGTAGCCGCCGAAGATCTCGTCGGCACCCTCGCCCGACAGCACCATCTTGATGCCCATCGCCTTGATGCGGCGCGCCATCAGGTACATGGGGGTGGCCGCGCGGATGGTCGTCACATCGTACGTTTCCAGGTGCCGGATCACGTCCGGCACGGCGTCGAGCCCCTCCTGCACGGTGTAGACCACTTCGTGATGCACGGTGCCCAGGTGGGCCGCCACTTCGCGCGCTGCCACGAGGTCAGGCGAGGTCTTCAACCCCACCGCGAAGCTGTGCAGCCGCGGCCACCACGCCTGCGAACGCTCGCCGTCTTCCACGCGCATCGCCGCATGACGCGCCGCCAGCGCCGCAATCACCGACGAATCGAGCCCGCCCGAGATGAGCACCCCGTACGGCACGTCGGACATGAGATGGCAGCGCACCGCATCGTCGAGCGCGGCCGCCAGCGCCGCCTTGTCGGTGGTCGCGTCCTTCACGCCTTCCCACGACTGCCAGTCGCGCCGCCACCAGCGGCGCGGCGCCTTCTGCCCGCTCATCCACAGGTGGCCCGGCGGGAACACGGCCACCTCGCGGCACACCGGCTCGAGCGCCTTCAGCTCCGACGCCACGTGCAGCGTTCCCTCGGCATCGTACCCGGTATAGAGCGGGATGATGCCCATGTGGTCGCGCGCGATCAGCCACCGCCCCCGCGCCTCGTCGTACAGCACGAACGCGAACATGCCGCGCAACTGGTCGAGGAACCCCTCGCCGTGCTCGGCATACAGCGCCAGGATCACCTCGCAGTCCGAACCCGTCTGGAACTCGTAGTCGCCCTTCAGCTGCGCCTTCAGTTCCTGGTGGTTGTAGATCTCGCCGTTCACCGCCAGCACATGGGTGCCCTCGGCGTTCTTCAGCGGCTGCGCCCCGCCCACCGGATCGACGATCGCCAGCCGCTCATGCGCCAGGATCGCGTTGGGCGCCGTGTGGATGCCCGACCAGTCGGGCCCGCGGTGCCGCATCAGGCGTGACATCTCCAGGGCGCGGCGCCGCAGCGCCACCGGGTCCGACTTCAGGTCGAGCAGGCAGAAAATCGAGCACATGGCGGGGAAACGCTCCTCGGGGGGGCTTGGTGTGTCCTACGGGTGTGTGGGCCTTTGATATCATATTATGCGGGTCTCGTACATAGCGGGGCTCCGGCGCAGCCGCTCCCCCCGCCCCCCTGTGCTGGCCCAGTCCACCGAACCCCAGTCGTGTCGCGGTCGGCGTGTTTCGCCGCGAATCCCTTGACGCCATACCAACCGGTTGGTATGCTCATCCCAACGAAAAGAGTCGCCATGCAGGATACCACACCGGAAAGCCCGCCCCGGAACGAATCGCGCCGCCGGTTCCTCGACGCGGCCGTCCACCTGATCCGGGCCCGGGGCTACGAGGCCGCCACCATCGACGACCTCTGCCGCGCCGCCGGCCTGACCAAGGGCAGCTTCTTCCACCATTTCAGGGGGAAGGAGGACCTGGCGCTGGCGGCGGCCGCCCACTTTGCCGCCGGGGCCGACGCGCTGTTCGCGCAGGCCCCGTACCACGAACCCGAGGACCCGCGGGACCGCGTGCTGGGCTATGTCGATTTCCGGCGCGCCATCCTGCAGGGCAGCCTGCCGCAGTTCACCTGCCTGCTGGGCACCGTGGTGCAGGAGACCTACGACACGCACCCCGCGCTGCGCGAAGCCTGCGACACCCACATCAGCGCGCATGCCGCCGTTGTCGCGCAGGACATCGAGGCGGCCCGCGAACTCCACGCCCCCCGGGCCGCCTGGTCCGCCGAGAGCCTGGGCCTGTTCACGCAGGCCGTGCTGCAGGGCTCATTCATCCTCGCGAAGGCCAGCGGCGGCCCCGCGGTGGCCGATGCATGCCTGTCCCATCTCCGACGCTACCTGGAACTGTTGTTCGATTCCCCCGCAACCAACCACCACCAAGGAGTGGATGATCATGGCGACCAACGCTAAGCCCTTCGTCTGGTACGAACTGACGACAACCGATACATCCGCCGCGCTGGCGTTCTACCAGAAGGTCTTCGGCTGGGACGCGCGCGACTCGGGCCTGCCCGGCATGAAGTACCTGCTGCTGTCGGCCGCCTCCGTCGAGCTCGGCGGCATGCTGTCGTTCGCCGATGTCGGCTGCGACACGGCCATGCCGCCGTTCTGGCTCGGCTACATCGGTTCCGACGATGTCGACAAGGATGCCGCACGCGTCAGGGCCGCCGGCGGCAAGGTGTACAAGGAACCCGCCGACATCCCCGGGCATCGGTCGCTTTGCCGTCGTCGCCGACCCGCACGGCGCCTCGTTCGTGCTGTTCCGCGGCACCGTCACCGACCACGAACCCGCAGCGGCGCCCCCCTACACCAATGGCCACATCGGCTGGCGCGAACTGCACGCCGGCAACGGCGAGGAGGCCTTCGCCTTCTACTCGGAGATGTTCGGCTGGACGAAGGCCGAAGCCATGGACATGGGCCCGCTGGGCATCTACCAGATCTACGCCATCAATGGCGAGTCGGCCGGCGGCATGATGACGAAGATGGCCGACACACCCGCGCCCATGTGGCTCTACTACGTGTGCGTGGACGACATCGATGCGGCCGTGACGCGCGCGAAGGACGCCGGCGGCAAGCAACTCCTGGAAACGCACGAGGTGCCGGGCGGCATGTGGATCTCGCAGTTCCTCGATCCCCAGGGTGCGATGTTCGCGATGGTGGGCCCGCGGCGCTGACCCGCACGATTGTCCGGCCGGTGCGCGCCCACCTAGCGCCCCGGCCGGTCATCCTCGCGCTCCATCCACTTGCGCTGGCGCAAGTCCTACGAACGGCAGCGCGGCTTCCCCTTCGCACGGTTCTCGGCGATGCGCGCCTTCACGACCTTCTTCACCAGCGCGGCCGGCAGCGGCTTGGCCGGGTCGAAGCGGATGGTGCCCTTGCTGAGGCTGTAGCCCGCCAGTTCGTCCGCCAGGTCCTCGATCACCTGCGGGCTCATCGGGTACAGCGAGCAGTGGTCCCGCGCCGCGGCGTAGCACACCAGCGCGCGTCCCTCGAGGCTCACGGCGGGCATCCCGTAGGAGATGCTGTCCTCGGCCCCGGGCGCCGCGGCGAGTATCCGGCTGCGCAGCTTCTCCAGCGCCGCGCGCTTGTCGTCGGGAAGGCGCGCGATGTACTCGGCCAGGTTGCGGGGCTTGGCGGGGGGCATGGGAGAGACTCCTTTGCCGGCGATGTGCGCGGTCAGGCGCGAAGGCGCGCCCGGGTGAACCCGCTCATGGTGACGCAAGGCTTGCGCCGGCGCAACACCGACGCACGTGGCACCGGTCAGTCCTCATCGGCGCCGGCCGCACGCGCCGTCACGAGCCGATACCCGAGATCCACTTCCGCCAGCCCGAGCAGATGACCGTGCCGCTGTTCCCACGCTCCGCTGTCCAGGTCCGCGCGCAGTTGCGCCAGCCCGGCCTCGACATTCGCCACACGTGCAAACGTGGATATGGCATGCCGCACGCCGGGGTCGAGGTACGCCTGCGGGCGGCGCCAGTACGCGCCCAGGAAGCCGTCGGTGCAGTCGTGCGGGATCGGCAGCGGCGTCACGGTGACAGGGCCCAGCGCAGACTCGAACTCGACGAGGGTCGGGAAGATGCCGCGGTCGATCTCGCGGATCTCCGGGAAGTAGTCGTCGACGAGCCAGAACGGCGCCGCCAGCGGGTCGTGGTTGAGGATCACCACACGCTGCCGCGCCACGCGCGCCAGTTCACGCAGGCCACGCACGCGGTCGGGCCAGTGATGCACCGTGAGCACGGCGAGCGCCGCCGCAAAGGAGCCGCTGCGCAGCGGCAGGTGCGTGGCCGAGGCGCGCACCACCGGGGCCGCGCCGGGCGCGCGCTGCCTCACCATGGCCAAGGCGGGCTCCACGGCCAGCACCTCGCGATCCGTCGGTTCGTACGAACCGGCGCCGGCGCCCACGTTCACGACGGGCGCAGCATCGCCCAGCGCCGCGAGGATCGCCGCCGCCAGCCGCGGGTCGGGCCGGCGGTAGCTCCCGTAGTCGCGGCCGAGATGATCGTAAAGCTGCGGCTTCGTGGTCCAGTCCATGGGACCCTCACTCCCGCGTCGCCGATGGTCGGATCACTTCACCAACCCACTCACGAACGGCCCCACCCCGTTCATGACCAGCTGCACGGCGATGACCGTCAACAGCAGCCCCATCAGCTTCTCGACGATCTTCATGCCGGTGGCGCCCAGGCGGCGCAGCACGGTGTCGGCCGTCAGCAGGATGGCGCCCGTCAGCAGCAGGATCAGCACCACCGAGCCGCCGACCACCACGGCGCCCGGCACGCCCGGCGCGCCGGCCTGCAGCACCATGACCGCCGTGATCGAGGCCGGCCCGGCAATGAGCGGAATCGCGAGCGGGGTCACCGAGGGGTCGTGGTCGGGATCGACAGGAACCTCGACCGGCCCGGCTGCCACGGCGCGCGCCGCCTGGTCCAGCCCGGTATGCCAGCGACGCGGCCGGCTCTGCAGCATGTCCAGCCCGATCCCGAACAGGATGACGCCGCCGGCGATGCGGAACGCGTCGATGGTGATGCCGAACGTGTGCAGCAGCGTGCTGCCCGCGTAGGTGAACGCCAGCAGCACGAACAGCGACACCAGCAGCGCCCGCCACAGGATGCGCCGCTTGCGCTTGCGCGACATGCCTGCGGTCTGGCCCGAGAAGAACGGGATGCAGCCGAGCGGGTCCACCACCGCGAACAGCGATGACAGGGAAAGGAGGGCGTATCCGGTCAGGTCCATGGCGGGCTCCGTTCGGGGGCACTCGCGCCCCTCGCGGTGTCGTGCAGCATCAGGCGGCAACACGGGCGAAGGTCACCATTGGCGGGCAAGCCGTCAAGCGTCGAGCCGCTTCTCGATCCGCCGGTCCGGCACCAGCCAAATCACCGCCACCAGCACGTAGACGCCGCAGGCGGCTGCCGGCAGCACGAAGGCCAGCGCCACGCCCACCAGGTAGAGCAGCAGCGAGAGCATACCCTTGCCGTCGCGACCGATCGCCGCCGCCAGCACCGAGTCCGCGCCGTGCCGCGCCACCAGTGCGCGCGTGAGGACGAAGTACGCGACAGCCGCCAGCAGCAGCACCACGCCGTACATTGCCACCGGCCAGGCGGCGAATTCGTTCTCGCCCATCCAGGCGGTGGTGAACGGGACCAGCGAGAGCCAGAACAGCAGGTGCAGGTTCGCCCACAGCACACGGCCGTCCACGTGACGCGCCGCCTGCAGCAGGTGATGGTGGTTGTTCCAGTAGATGCCCAGGTACACGAAGCTGAGCGCGTAGCTGAGCAGCACCGGCACCAGCGGCAGCAGGTCGGCCGGCGAGGTGCCGTGCGGCACCTTCAGCTCCAGCACCATGATCGTGATCAGGATGGCGATGACGCCGTCGCTGAACGCCTCGAGCCGGCCCTTGCCCATCGCCGTCCTTCCTCCTGCGATCTACTGGTTCTTCACCGCCGCCAACACCTTCTTCAGCTGCGCGTCGCCCGGCGCCAGCTGCACGGCGCGCTCCAGTTCGCGCACCGCGTCGGCCTTGCGGCCGGCCTGCGCGTAGAAGCCGCCCAGCTGGCCGTGCGCCTCGGCGCTGTCGGGCCACAGTTCGATCATGCGCCTGAACGTGGCGATGCCGCCTTCCAGGTCGCCGCTCATCGCCTGCGCCACGCCCAGGTTGCCCATCAACGAGGGGTCGTCCTGCTTCGCGGCCGCCAGCGCCGCCACGGCGGACTTGAAGTGCGGCACGGCCTGCGCCGGCTGCTGCATCTGCATGAACACGAACCCGAGCTGGCCGGCGAGCCGCGGTGCATTGCCGGCGGCCGAGAGGGTCTTCTCGAGCACGGCGCGTGCGCCGGGAATGTCGTTCGCGTCGATCAGCACGCTCGACAGCGCCAGCGCGCTCTGCTCGTCGACGGGATCCAGTTCCAGCGAGCGCGTCAGCTGCGTGCGCGCCAGCGCACGATCGCCCGTCTCCAGCGCGATGACCCCGCCGTAGAAGTACGAGCGCGGCAGCCGCGCATCGAGCTGCTGCGCCTGGGCCACCAGCGCCGCGCCCTCGCGCGACCTGCCCAGGCGGTGCATCCCGTAACCCTTGCCGGCCAGGCCCCAGGCCCATTTCGGGTCCACGGCCAGGCCCGAGTCGTACACCGCCACGGCGTGCGCGAACTGTCCGGCACCCATCAGCGCGTGCGCGTAGTCCTCGACCACGGCCAGGTCGCGCGGCTCGTCGGCGCGCAGGCCGCGGTACATCTTCAGCGCCTCGGGCACGCGGCCGCTGCGCGCCCACGCCTGCGCCAGGTTCAGGCGCACCGTGCGGTCCTGCGGGGAGCGCCCGTACTCGGCCTCGAGCACCTTCACGGCCTCGGCCATGCGGCCCTGCCGCATGTAGATGGTGGCCATGTTCACGGCGTTCTCGGCCCCGACAGCCACGCCCGGCGAGGTCGCGGCGTCATCCGCGCCGGCCACGTAGCCCAGCGAGCGCAGCATCTGCTCCATGCGCGCGGCCGCTTCCGGGTCGTTCACCACTTCACCGCTGTGCTGCAGCGGCGTCGTCTCCCAGGTGGCCACCTGGCGCACCGGGTTCGCGGTGCGGAATTCGCCGCTCAGCGCGCCGCTGAGCACCTGGCCGTGCAGGTCGCCGGCCACCGGCAGGCCCAGCAGGGCCGCCACCGTCGGCGCGATGTCGTAGATGCTCGCGCCGGTGATCGGCGTCCCGCCGCGCACACCCGGCCCGTTCAGCACGAGGATGCCGTCGATCATGTGCGAGGCATCGGCGAGCTCGGTGTCGACGTGATCCTCGCGCAGCCGCTCGGTGCCGGTGCGGAACCCGTGGTCCGAACACACGATGATGGTCGTGTTCGGCCCGCGCTTGGCCAGCAGTTCGCCCACCAGCGAGTCCTGCCACGACCAGTACGCCGCCACCGCGTCCTTGTACGCCGCATAGTCGGCGTCGGAAACCCATTCCTGCTTCGGTTCGGCGAAGTTGTTGAACAGGTGCATCGAGGCGTCGGTGCCCTCGTAATACACGGCCAGCAGCGACGGCCGCTGCTTGGCCAGCCTCTCCAGTGCGATGTCGGTGTAGCCGCGCGCCGTCGCCATCGCCTGGCGCAGGTGCGCCACCGGCGTGCTGTAGGGGTTGTCGGTGGCCGTCGTGGCTGCGGCGATCTGCGCCTCGGTCAGGTTCACGATGCGCTGCAGCAGCGCGTTGGGGATCGCCTCCGGCGCCGGCAGCAGGCCCGCCACGTCCTTCGCGTAGGCCTCGGGCCACACCTTGCCGACATCGTCGACACCGCGCCCGGTGATGCCGAAGCTGTGCCACCCCACATAGTCGCTGACCATGAACCCGTTGATGGGCTCGACCGGCCATGTGGCCCACCAGCCGATCACGCCGGCCGTCAGCTTGTTCTCGCTGGCCACGTTCCACACCGCGCGCACCTGCCGGCTGCGGCTGCTGATGGGGATCTTCTGGCCGTCGGGTGTCGTCGACATGAACCAGGTCACGCCGTGGCGATCTGGCGTCTGCCCGGTGGCGATGCTGGTCCACAGCACCGGCGACAGCAGCGGCATCTCGCTGCGCAGGCGGCCCCAGGCGCCTTCGTCGCGCAGCTTCTTCAGGTTGGGCATATGGCCGGCGTTCATCACCGGCTCGAGGATGTCCCAGTCGCCGCCATCCAGGCCGATGATCCACACTTCCTGCTGCGGCTTCCTGCCGCAGCCCGCCAGTGGCAGAAGCGCCGCGGTCGCCAGCATGGCCAACACGGCCAGGCCGCAGGCCGCCTTGCCTTGGATCTTCCCGTACATGGAACCTGTGCTTCCTTCGCCCGGCCTGCCTGACCCGCGGCGGCCCTGGCGCTGGTGGAGGGTGGGCCCGGCGGCGCCATGGGGGCCGGCCGTGCCAGGGAGGTGAATCCAGACGCTCAACCTAGCGGTGGGCAGCGGCCCGGGCAAGGTACAGGGGGCGGTTCGGGGCCGATTCGGGGCGGTTCCGGCCGCCGGGCGCCAATTCAAATAAACCTGACAAAATCAGGTTGCATTAGACTGGCTACCCTGCTAAGCTGTCTTGGTACTGATGAAACGAGCCTTCAGCGTCCCCGGAGCGGAATTGAGCCTCCACCCCCGGGAGACGCTTTCGGATCGCCCATCGCCTGAGAAGTGAGCCGCCCCAAGAGGCGGCTCCTTTTCTTTGTCCCGGAGCGGCCGTCTCCGGACCCGACCGAATCCGGTTGAAATTAATCCCAATTATCAAATACCATCACAGGCCCAGCCGCTCCCCTGCGGTGCGGCGCCCCAGAGCCCGTACCGGAGGTGCGTCATGCGCCATTCGCTCCCGTTGCTCCTGATCGTGATCGCCCTGGCCACCGCCCTGCCCGCCGCCGCCCAGTCCCTCGACCTGACGATGACCACCGACCTGTACTGCAACGACCCGCCGGTCAGCGGCCAGCTCGGTTCCGGCTGGAACGTGGCGACCGTCCCTGGTCTCTGCGGAGGCACGGTGATGACCGGCGGCAACGCCGACGCCTTTGGCGTGAACCTGCTGGTCCCCTCGCAGGTGACGGTCACCACGGTGTCCTCCTTCCTCGAGGTGACGATGCTGCAGTCCCCGTACACCGCGAACGACTGCGTGGCCAATTCCACGCTCATGCCGAACCCGACGGTGACCATCTGCCTGCCCCCGGGCTACTACTCGATCCTGCTCTCGTCGCCGCTTCGTGTCCTGACGCCGTACGAAGTGAGCGTGACCTGCACGCCGTGCGAACCGGTGGCGGTGGAGACGGCGCCGTGGGGCACACTCAAGGGCAGTTTCCGGTAGCGCCGCCTGCGCGGTGATGGAAAAGACAAGGAGCCTCCTTCACGGGAGGCTCCTTGCGTTCCCAGCCAGTGCCGCGCCGGATCAGCGCGCCAGGATCATCTTCCCCGACTTCACGACGCCACCGCTGCTCAGCCGATGGAAGTACACGCCCGACGCCGCTTCACGCCCTGCGTCGTCACGCCCGTCCCAGACCACGTCGTGCGCGCCCGCGGACACATGCCCGTCGACCAGGCGCCGCACCAGGCGGCCGTCCAGCGAGTAGATGTCCAGCCGTGCGTCCTGCGCCGCCGGCACCGAGAACGTGATCACGGTGCGCGGGTTGAACGGGTTCGGCACGGCGCCCCCGAGTGTGACGACCGAAGCCGGCGGCGTGTCGCCGACAGCCGAGGTACTCGACACCGAGAACGTGACCGGCACCGAGGCCGGTGCACCGTTGCCGGCCATCACCAGCAGCGCCTCGTACACGCCTTCGGCAAGACCCGTCGAGTCCAGCGTCAGCTGCAGCGTCTGGCTGCTGCCGGCCGGGACGGTCAGCGTCGATGTCGACCACTGCAGCCAGCCCAGGTCGCGCCCGACGGCGAACACGGCGCTGGTGTCGGCCACCGCGGGCGCCGACACGTCGCGCACGCGCACGCGCGCAAACGGACCGGGGCTCGCCCGTCACCGCGGGCCAGGTCCAGGTACCGCCCGCCGCCGGCGTCGAGGCCACCAGCGTTTCCCAGGCGCCGCCGTCGGCGCGCTGCAGGTCGACCGCCACGCTGGTCGGGCCGTTGAAGGCCTGGAACCCGACCGTCAGCGGCTGTCCCAGCACCGCGACGACGCCGGCCGCGGGCGCGTTGACGCGGATGGCCGGCCCTGTGGAAACCAGCACGATCTGGCCGCTGAGGAAGTGCGGGTCGTCGCCCCAGTTGTCGCCCTGCAGTTCCCAACCGAAGGCCGCGTTGCCGGCCAACCCGGCCGTGAAGGTCACGTTGACCGTCGCGGTGCCGATCTGGCCGTTGTCGAGGAACCCGCCGTCGCCCCAGACCACGCGCGCACCGTCGCCGGTCGCATCGTTCGAGTTGACCGGGCTGTTGCCGCCGAACCAGGCCGTGCTCGCGTTGACGATCACTCCCGGCGGCGCGTCGAAGGCCATGCCGATGATCCACTCCTGGCCTCCGGTCACGGCATCGATGGTCAGGTGCAGGTCCACCGTCGTGCCCGCGTCGTACTCGAAGGCGTCGGCGGTGAAGGTGCTGCCGGCGATGCTCGACGGTGTCAGGATCGGCTCTTCGGCACCGATTCCAGCGGACTTGCTGCCGCCCATCACCGCCGGATCCAGCTTCGCCAGCGAGACCTGCAGCAGCGAGCCCGCGTCACCGGCGTTCGTCACCAGCAAGTCGCGCGTGACGACGCCGCCCGGCGCCACGCCGGCCGTCACCGACGAAGGCGTCACCACGGCCGACGGCTGCAGCAGCCCGCCCAGCGGCATGAACAGGATGGCGCGCCCGGCGGCCACCGTCGCCGCGCCGCCCATCGTGTGGTTCCAGTACGAGTAGAGCAGGCCGTCCTGCCCGTCCGGGCTCTGGATGCCGACGGTCGCGTAGGCATTCAGGTCGTCGGTGTTGTTCACCGTCTTGTACTGGAAGAGGATCATGCCTTCGCCGCTGATGGTCTGGTAGTAGGCCGGGTCCAGCAGGATCAGCTGGAAGTCCTGCGGGTGCTGTGTGTAGCCCTGGTAGCACTGCACCATGTCGCGCCACTGCACGATGTAGCGGTGCTCCACCGCGTCGTACCAGTGGTAGACGAGGTTGTCGCCGCTCTGCATCAGGTTGTCCCAGAAGGGCGCCAGCATGGCGCGCGGCGTGCCGCCGGCGCCGGGAATGCCCGCATTGTGGTAGCTGACCAGACTGCACTGGCCGAACGCCACCCAGCCGTTCGAGCAGATCGACAGTTCGGTCTGTTCCTTGCCGTAGTAGCGGAAGGCGAACGGAAGGGTCACAAGCTTGGTGTCGTCCTGTTCCCAGCCGTAGTCGGACAGGCCCACGCTCACGCCGCTGCCGCCCAGCGCGGGCGTCAGTTCCACCCAGTCGTAGACGGGCGCGTGCCCGCTGGCGATGTCGGTGTCGTCGAAGGCGTAGTAACCGTAGGCATCGGGACCGGTCGGCGAGTGCGCCATCTGCGTGCCCACCGTCACCGCGAACGGAAGCTCGGCCACCGTCTCGCCGCCGCTGCTGAGAACGAGCGTGCACGGCGCCAGGTGACCGGTGAAGCACTCCGTGCTGGCGTAGACCGCGAACGGCGCGCCCGCATTGCTGCCGCTGCCGCCGAGCGCGACACCGGGGAAGGCACCGTCGGCATCGGTCACCGACAACCAGGGGCTGGTGGTGGACAGCGTGGCCGTGAGCGCGCCCGAGGCCAGCGAGCCCCCGTTGGCCAGGGTCACCGTCAGGGCGCCGCCCTCGCCGGGATCAAGACTGCCGCCGGGCCCGCCGAAGGCGACCGAAGCCACCGACAGTCGCGGCGCGGACACCGTCAGTTGCACCGTCGAATTCCAGGTCAGCGCACCGTTGGTCGCCACCAGGTCCAGGCCCACGACCTGGCCGTCGGGGACGTCGGCCGCCAGCGTGACGAGCGCCACCGGCGCCGCCGCGACGGACTGCGCCGCGTTGATGTCGCCGTACGACTGCGCACCGGTCGTCACGGTGGCCCAGGGCGCGCCGCCCGCAAGCGTCGAACTCACGCCGAAGGCCGTGGTCGTGCCCGTGTTCCTGAGCGTCGGCACCAGGGCGAGCGTCTCGCCCGGGTTCGCCTGGCCGTTGCTGTTGCCCGAACTGCCCAGCGTCCCGTTGTCGATGATCTGCGTGGACAACAGGCCGCAGAACGTGGGCTGCTGGCCCACGGTCACGGTGCCCACATACGGAAGGAAGCCGTGCCCGCTCACCGTCAACTGCAGGGAGCCGGTCGCGAACGGGGCGCCCGCCAGCGTGACGTGGCCCTGGGCATCGGTGATGCCGCGCACCCGCGCGCCGCCGGCGTCGAGGGCGCAGACCAGCAGGCCCGGCACGGGCGCGGCGCCCGACTGCACGGTCACGGCCAGCGTGCCGGCGCCGAGTGCCAACGCAGCCGGGGCCGTCACCGTCAGCGTCTGCGGCACGCCGATCCACATGTCGGTTGCCGGGTCACCCATCAGGCTGTTCCACACGGCCCAGATCTGGGCGCGATCGGGCTCACCCACGTAGTAGTTCGTGTACAGGCACACCTTGCCGGCGGTCTGCCCGGCGCCCACGCGGTGGTCGGCGCCGTGCAGCAGGCCGTCCCAGGCGCCCATGAAGAAGGCGTTGTTGTAGCGCGTGTGCGTACCGGTCGTCGCCGTGCCCACCGCGGCGATGCCGCCGCCGTTCGCCGCGCGCATCCACGATTCGGATCGGCATTCCGAGGAGCTGGCGAAACTGCCCGTATCGCAGGTGGGCAGCAGGGCCACCGGCAGCTTGCCGCCGTTGGCCAGCAGGCTGATGTTGCCCGATTGGATGCCGCTCATGCCCAGGTAGCCGCGATAGCCGAACACCGAGGCGCCCTGGTTCAGCGAGGCGGTCATCTGCGTGGGGAAATTGCCGCTCCAGCACGTATCGACGCGCGCCCAGCCCAGGCCCAGCAGCTGCGTCTTCAGCCACTGGTTCACCCAGATGGTCGTGATGCCCGAGGCGCTCTCGTCACCCATCACCAGGGCCCGGCCGAACCACGCGGTGTCGGCCATGGGCGGCGTCTTCTCGTAGTTGAGGATCTTGTTCACCAGCACGTCGAGCTGGGAAAGGCTGGTATTGGAGAACGAGAGCCGGCCCACGTGCACGTCGGCCAGGATGTCCCCGCCGTCGAGCATGCCGTAGTAGTGGTCGCCTTCGCCGCCGTAGCCGGAGAGCTGCTCGTTCCAGGTCGGCACGCCGTAGGTGCCGCCGGCGTCGCCGACCAGCACCACGAACTCGAGCGGCGGCCGCGCCGGGTCGTCGTAGATCGCCTGCAGCGCCGCCTTGATGCCGCTGGTCGAGTTGCCCACGGCGTCGGCATCCACCACTTCGACGCTGTAGCCCTGCCGCTTGCGCCAATCGATGAGCGGCTGCAGCTTCGCCCGCAGCGTGGCGTTGCTGCGCGCCACGGCCACCCACAGGCCGGGCTCGGCGCCGTCGGCCGGCAGCGTCTTTTCGCGCGGCAGGTTCAGCACCTGCTCCTGCGCCAGCAGCGCGAACGAGCGCGGCAACGGACGCTGCGCCGCACTCGCCGCCTTCGCATCGACGATGTCGAAACGCAACTCGACAACGACGCGATCGCAAACCGCAGCGCGCCGCGCCGGCGCATCGTAATGCGCGGGCGCGATCGTCAGCGCCACCAGATCCTGGCCGGCCATCACGGCCGGCGCACCCACGGCCACCGTCGGCGCCGGCAGGCCGGCCTTGTCGGCGGACGACAACAGCGTGGCTGTCGCCGCGTTGAAGACAGGCGCCTGCCAGCCGGCCGTCGCGTACGCCGCGGCATCGCGCGTGAACGGCGTGCCGTCACCGGCGGTCACCGGCGCCAGGTCGAGGTCTTCCAGGATGACAGTGTGGTAGTCGACCACGGCGCCGCTCACGCGCACGCCTGCCGGCACCGCGACCAGGCGGCTGACCGTCGGCAACGCCGGTGCGCCCAGTGCGCCGAGTTCGCCGCCGCCGGGCACCAGCAGGGCGACCGCATCCGGGTGCGCGGCATCGCCGACTGTGCGGCGCTCGTAACCGGGGATCGTCAACTCGAGGCGCAGCGTGGTGGCCGTGCTGTCCAGCACGCGCCAGGCCGGGTCGGCGACCGCCGCCGCCGCTTGCGCTGCCTGAGCCGCCGGGGCCGGCGCGGACACGCCCGCCAGCACCCCGAGGCCCAAAAGGAGAGTTAACACACAGGCGCTGCGCGAGATCCGGGCGATTCTCGACATGATGAATGCTCACTTTTGGGCGCTGCGAAGGCGCCGGTCCGGGCTCCGGACGGCTGCTGGCCGAATAAGCCCCTTGTCCCCCAACAAGTTGACCAATCGGCGCCGTCCGGCAACGGACGGCGCGAACCTACACTATATCATATCGAGGGGAATTCCGGGCCTGGAAAGGTGGCGGGGACCGGTCACGACCCCGGCAGCGCGCCCAATTCGACAAGCACCGCCCGCCCGATCGCCTCGCGCTTGGCCGCATCGGCCATGCCGCCGGGCACGTCGATGTTCAACGCGAAGAACACCGCGCCCTGCGGCGTCTCGACCCAGCCCACCCACCAGCC
The DNA here is from genome assembly GCA_016703265.1 of bacterium. Lineage (NCBI taxonomy): Bacteria > bacterium. The sequence goes on along the minus strand of JADJCK010000004.1, from coordinate 478,851 downwards.
GACCGGCCGGTCGATGCGCACGGACAAGCCGGTCTTCGCGCGCAGGATCCAGTCGCGGCCGGCCTCGTTGATCATCACGTCCTTGACCAGGCGCTGGTGCGCAACGTCGAACGGCAGTTCGTTGCGGTACAGGCGACGCAGGAAGGCCACCTGCTCCACGGCCGAGATGGCCAGCGAGCCGTCCAGCCAGAACGTCTCGACGTTGTCGCCCACCTCGAGATTGCCGTAGCCGACCTTCGCGAGGTACGCGCGTTCACGCTCGGCGCCGATCGCGCGCGCGAAGCCCTGGTACACCCACACGGTCGAGTGCCGCATCGACGAGCGCAGCGTCTGGTCGGCGTTCCAGCCGGCAATCGTGTGTTCCTTGCCGTCCCAGGTGATCTTCGCGAATTCATCGCGCAGCACGCCCGCGTCCAGCGCAAACAGCGCGTGCGGCACCTTGAACGTCGAGGCCGGGCAGAACCGGGTCGCCGCCCGCTCTGCGTCCCAAACCCACTGCTCGTCGCTGCGTTCGTCGACCACGAAGATCGTGCCGGTGGCATTGTTCTCGCTGAAGATCCGTTCCCACTGCGGTCGCGCGGTCGGCCCCGGCGCCGGCCCTGCCGCCACCCCGCCTGCGGACGCCGCAACGAGCAGCACCAGCGCCGCCACCATTACGGCGCGCCTCATGAACCGCCGCCCATCGCCACGTCCCATGCCGTGCGGAAGCAGAGCCGCACCAACTTCTCGTACAAGGGGCCGTTCAGCGTCTCGGGCGTGTCGTGCGGCGCATGCAGGTGGGGGTAGCTGTTGGTCGTGACCCAGTACAGCGTCTTGACGCCGAGGTCGTGGAACGGCGCCGCGTCAGCGCCGCCGCCGCCCCAGGTGCGGGTGACCATGCAGGCATCGTTGGCGGCATCGAGTTCCTTCGCCCGCGCCCACAGTTCCGGCGAGGTCTTGCCCGAGCCCACCTGGACGCTGTCGCCGCAGGCCACGCAGTCGAGGTTGAACATCGCGACGGTGTCGGCGAGCGGCAGGCGCGGATGGGCGGCGTGGTGCTTCGCACCCTCCAGCCCCGATTCCTCGCCGGCGAACAGCACGAACACCACCGTGCGCGCCGGACGACCCGCCTTCGTGAATGCCTCGGCCAGCCTGAGCACCGCCGCGCTGCCCGAGGCATTGTCGTTGGCGCCCGGGAAATAGAACCCGGATCCCTGCCGCCCCACATGGTCCAGGTGCCCGCCGATCACCAGCGGCTTGTCGGCCAGCGCCGGGTCCGAGCCGCGCAGCACACCCACCACGTTGCAGGTCGGGTGCGCGGCCTCGTAGCGGGCCTGCACGGCCACCGTTGCCCGCGTCGGCAGCACCTGCGAATGCGGCTTCTTCTCCTGGTCGATGAGCGCGCGCAACTGCGCCGCCTCGCCGCTGCCGCCGAGCAGCCGCTCGGCGACGGCCTCGCTGATCTCGAGCTGCGGGAAGTCGAGCGGCTGTTCGCCCGGCCCGTGCAGCACGCTGCCGATGGGCGCGCGCGCCGGCTTGCCCGCCGCCGCCGTCTCGAACCACAGCAGCGCCACGGCGCCGTGGGCCCGCGCCGCGAGCGACTTCTTTCGCGGCGTCTGGCTTTGCGCGTCCCAGCCTGTCGAGTCGGGCGCCCACGCCGGGTTCGGCTTGAAGCAGAGGACGATCTTCCCCTTCACGTCCACGCCCGCAAAGTCGTCGTAGCCGCGCGCCGGCTGGCTCAGGCCGTAGCCGGTGAAGACCACCGGAGCGGCCAATTCGCCGCTGCCCGAGAATCCGCGCGCCGTGAAATCGGCGCCCGGCCGACAGGTCGTGACGACGCCTTTCGCGTCCACCGTTTCCAGCCGGGGCGAGTCCGTGATCTCGTTGTACTCGGACGCAAACCACTGCAGCCAGCCCTTGCCATCGGCCGCAGCATCGCCACCCGGCTCCAGGCCGAGGGCGGCAAAGCGGGCCGCAGCCCAGCGCGCAGCCTCCACATAGCCACGCGAGCCCGACAACCGCCCGTCGTACTGTGGTGAGGAAAGGTGCGCCACATCGGCGAGCAGCGACTCGGCGGTGATGACCGCCAGGCCCGGCTCGGGCGCCGGCGCAGGCTGGGCAAGAGCGGCGCCGGCGAGCAGCACCAGGGGAAGGACGCGGAGTGGCATGCAAACGCGGCGCAGTTTCACGAAAGGCCCTCCCGGGCGGCGGGCTAGAACCAGAAGATGAGCTTCAGCTTGTACAGTTCGACACCGCCGTAGCTCCGGAAATTGCGGTAGTGTGTCGTCCGCTCGTTCCGCTCGGTGGGCGTGTAGCTGTCCCACCAGTACAGGCTCTCGTAATCTTCCGTCTCGCGCGAGAAGCTCAGGCCGGCTTCGGCTTCGACCTGCATGCGGTTCGAGACCCGGAACGAGGGACGAATGCCGAGCGTGATGTACCAGGTCTCACGGTCGGTGCTCTGGCGCGAGTTGCGATAGTCCCACAGGGCTCCGGTGTAGTGCTCGTAGTGGCGGGAGCGGTAGTCCTCCACGCTCCAGGTGTATGTCGCCGCGCCGACGCCGCTGACGGCCCAGCGGCCTTCCTGCCAGAACCGCCCGCCGGCCGCCAGGCGCACCCAGCCCTGTTCCCGTCGCGAGTCTTCGGTTCTCGGAGCGCCGTCGTCGCTCGTGTCGTTGTCGGTATCCCAGCCGCGGCTCTCGGTCTCCTGGCGATAGTCGTTCGGACCGGCGGCGACGCTCAGGTCCCAGCGAGGCGTGAAGCGGTAGCGGACGGTGAGGCCGCGCTCGGAATCGCCGGGATCCCAGCCGAAGGCCCAGTGACGCAGCGGGGCGACGGGCGCCTCTTCGGCGCCGGCCGCCAGGGGTGCCAGCAACACGAGCAACAGCACCAACGGCAGCATGCGGGTGGCAACGCGTCTCGCGGGCAAGGTCCGGTGACAGGCCATGAAGCGCTCCCTGCCGGTCGTGGCGTCCGATAGCGGTCCGAATCGTCGATGAAGGACCATTACCGACAGACCTATAGAAAACGGCAGGTGCCCAGTCAAGGGAAACGGGCGCAACCCCGGGGATCAGCGGGGCAGCCGGGAAAAGAGAGTCACCGCGTGAGCCGCACCAGGTTCGCGGCGAAGTCGATCTCGAGCCGCCGCCACGCCGCCAGCACATCGCCCCCCAACAGCCCCGAGTCGGCATCCAGGCCGAGGGCCGCCAGCGCCGGCAGGTCGCCCGCGTGGAACACGGCGGGGCCGGCTGCCGCGCCGCCCAGCGCCAGGCGCTGCACCTGCACCGGCCGCGCCGGCAGCGGCCGCCCGTCGAGCCCGCGGAACTCGCGCGCGGCCGTGCCTGAAGCGGCGGGCAGCCCGGCCTTTGCGGCCAGCGCCGTCGGCAGCAGCGAGCCGCGGGCGCCCGTGTCCAGCACCAGCGAGACGTCGGTGCCATCCAGTTGCGCCGGCAGCACGATGTGTTTCGCGACGATCGAGAACGGACAGTTGATGGCGCCGGCGGCCGGCGCCGTCGGCTGCGGGTCGAACGCGAGCGTCCCTTCGCCATCGGCACCGCGCTCGAAGCGCAGCAGGCCGCAGCGCGACAGCACATCCAGGCCGAGGATGCCGTCGACGGGAGCGCCGCCCAGCTCCGGCAATGCGGCCATCACGTTGGCGCGCACGCCCTCGACCGACAGGTCGCCGAGCCGGAGCGTTCCCGGCTCGCAGGCACCCAGCAGTCCGGCCACCTCGCCGCCGGCCCCGCTCATCGCGCCCGGCACCACGCGGGCGCCCTTCTCCGAGTGCTCGACGCCCTCGATGGACTCGATGGTCGCAGTCTTCGGCAGGAAGCCGCGCGCCAGCACCGTCGCACCCGCCGCGGTGTCGATCACGAAGCGCCCGCGGCGCCCGTCCGGCCCGGTCACCTGCGTGAAGACGAGGCCGTCGCTCCACTGGCAGGGCACGGCACCCGCCAGGCCTGCAGCCCCGGCTTGCGCGGTGGTCTCGGTGGTCAGTGCCCAGTCTCCTGGCGCCAGCGGGATCTTCCCGCCGAACATGTCGAGCACCGGTCCTGAAGCCGCCGTTGCCGGCCCGTTCGCGCGCACGACGAACGCCCGCTGCCGTCCGCCGTTTCCGGTCACGTTCACGCGCAGGTCGTACCGCGCCAGGTCCGCCACCGCCACCGGCGGCAAGGCGCGGCCCCGCCCATCGGCCCCGGTGATCTCCACGCGCAGTTGCCCGCCCTCCAGTCGTGCAACCAGGCGTGCCGGCCGGCGCGACTTCGGCACCAGGTCGCCCGACTGCCCCAGCCCGAACGGCAGCACCACGGTCACGAGGTCGGGGCGGGTGACGACCACCTCGCCGGTCTCGGGCACGGCCACCGTCTCGAGGGCCACGCCATCGGCCTGCTCGACCAGCAGGTGCAGGTTGACCGCCATGGCCGGCACCGCGTGGAGCAGGATCAGGGTCGGCAGCAGGAGTCTGGACAGGTGGCGCAGCTTCGGCATGATCGCGGTACTCCGGTGAAAGCGGTGGCGGGCCGGTCGCGCCGGCCGGGTCGTTCACGGAGGATACGCAGGCAGGAGGGAAAAGGGACAATTCCGAAACGCCCGGGGAGCCACGGGCTGGCGCCGGCGCAACCGGCGCAGCGCCTCACCCCCGCGGCTTCAGCAACCGCTCGATGACGTCGGCAGCCGAATACGTGCGCCGCCCCGGCTTGACGAACTGCGCCACGCGTGACACGGCGTTGCCCGCCGTCAGCAGCGGCGGCTCGATCGGCGACCCGTCCTCGACGCGCGCCAGCCCGACAGCCGCGAGCAGGCCGTTGCAGAAGCACTTGCGACCGACCGTGTCGGCCTCGGCGCCGCCCTTGCGCACGAACTCGTCGACCGGCTCGGCGGGGCAGCGGTAGCGCAGCGTGCCGTCGGGCAGGCTGAAGGCGCGACGCAGGTAGCCCAGGTTGCACAGGCGCGGACGCGCCTCGTAGGTCTCGGCTTCCGAGAGCGAGCCCTCGACCTGAAGCACCTTGAAGGGGAACCCGGTGGGCGAGGCCAACGGGTCGGTGAACACGTTCGCATGGCCCTCGCGGCTCAATTCGATGACCTGCTGCTTGAGTTCATCGGTGATGCCGGACTCCTCGCACGCGGCAAAGACGGTGCCCGCCTGCACGCCCACGGCACCGAGCGCCAGCGCATCGGCCAGGCGGCCGGGCTCGCCGTAGGAACCGGCCAGCCAGAACGGCAGGCCCAGTTCGCGGAACGCCGCCAGGTCGGGCGCATCGCGCTCGCCGTAGACGGGCTCGCCGGCCTCGTCCAGGTGCATCGGGCCGCGCGGCGGCGCGTTGTGGCCACCGGCGGTGGCGCCTTCGATGACGAAACCGTCGACACGCCCGCTCGCCTTGCGCGCCAGCGTGACGGCCAGCGTCGACGACGAGACGATGCCCAGGAACCGCGGCCGCCGCAGGCGCAGCGAAGGACCGCCATGGAAGGCGCGCGGATCGAAGCGCGACAGGAACGGCTTGCCGGGCGTGCTGCCGGGCACGTCGATCTTCAGCTCGACGGGTTCGTCGGCGGCCAGGCGGTCCAACGCGCCGGGAATCGCCAGCGGGATACCCGCGCCCATCAGCACGTAGTCCACGCCCGCGAGCATCGCCCCGTAGAGCGACGGCAGCGTGGGGAACTGCACCTTCTCCAGGAAATTGATCCCGACAAGGCCCGAGTGCCCGTGCTTCGCGAGGAACACCTCGACGAAGTTGGCCGTCACCGTCAGGTCGACCAGCGCGGGCGCCGGCTTCAGGCCGGGCAGGGGCACGCCGCGGAACGGCGCCTCGGGCCGCTTGCCGCCGGGCACGAAATGATCGGCCAGCACGCGACGGGCCACGGCCGGCACGGGAAAGTTCTCCAGGGCGCGGCGCATGTGGCCGCCCGGATCGCCCATCTGCAGGCGGCGGGAAAGGATGACCGCGAGCGCGGTCCCCGACACGACCCCGAGCTGGCCCAGGCTCGACACGGCGCGCGCCAGGCTCCAGTTCGACACGGCAACACCCATGCCGCCCTGGATGATCTGGGGATGTGTGGTCATGGGCCCTTCAGGGCGGCGCCGCGGCGCGGGACGTCGCGGCAGTCACAGGTACAGAACGGGGTGCGCCGGCACGCTGTGGCGCCGGCGCACCCAATCCATAACACATGGCACGGGTGGCGGACAGCGGGAATCAAATCCATACCAAACAGGTAGTGATTGGCCGCCGCCTAGAACTCGACCGAGGCGCCGGCCTGCACCGACCAGCCGCTCCACTGCCAGTAGAGGTCGTTCGACTCCTGGTCGCTCCACTCGATCGCGGCGTTCAGGTCCACGCGCGATGTCCCGAACAGGCGCGCGCCGCGCCGCTCGAGCGCCAGCCGCAGGCGCGTCACCGCGTCGCTGCGCTCGCCCTCGGCCAGCGCCAGCAGCTCGCCGTTCAGCACGAAGGTGTCCGCCAGGGGGTCGTACAGCGCCGGCGGACGGCCGGGGTAGTCCAGCCAGGCCCGTTCGCCGGCCAGTTCGGCGGTCAGGTTCCACGGCATGATCACCTTGAGGGATGTGCCGAGCCGGCGGCCGTCGAACGAGAACTCGTCCAGGAGCGGGTTGTCGAAGGCCTCCATCTGGGCCGCGGCGCTGCCGTGCTCGTACAGGTTCGCATCCGACCACCAGGCGCGCAGCGCCAGGCGCGGCGAGATCGATTGCGCCGCCTGCACATTGAGCTCGCGCACCGCGGCGTCGGACTGCGTCTCGTCCACGTACGCCTTCCAGCCGCCGCGCAGCGAGAGCGTCACACTGGTGCGGGTCGGCAGCGACTTCTGCAGGCGCACCGACAGCCAGGCCTTGCGCGCATCCTCGATGACCTGCTCGGGATACTCGCGCGCCGACAGGTCGGCGCGCAGCTGGGCGCTGAAGCCCTCGGCCAGGTAGTGCCGCAGCGTCGCGTAGGCGCTGGTGTCGCGGTAGTTGAACGGTTCGTAGAGCGAGCCGTTGAGGCGCCAGGCGCTCGAGACCCCGGCCTGCACGCGCGTGCGGGCGCCGCTCGCCGATGGCATCGCCTCGGCCATCAGCGTCACGTAGCCGTGGTTCAGGTCGGGATTGTCCTGGAAGCGCAGCAGGCGACCGCTGGCCCCCAGCCGCCACCGAGACGCGTGCGACCACGACAGCCAGCCGCGCCCGTCGGTGATGCCGTCGCCGGGCGAGGGCTCGGTGCCGAACACGTTGTCGGTCCACACCTGCGTGGCGCCGGCGCCCAGCGTGAAAGGTGAAGCCTGGCCGGCGCCGGCTGCGGCCGGCAAGACGGATGCGGCGATCAACAGCGCGGCGCCGCATTTCAGCAACGATCGCAGCTGAAGGCCCGAGCGCGCGCTCACAGCGGGCTCCCGAACTCCGGTGCCCACCTGCCGCCACCACCGCCCCCGCGCTGGGGTCCGCCGCCACCGCCGCCGCCGGCGCCGCCGCCCTGGCCGGTGCGCGCGCGATGGTGCTGGAAACCGCCGTCCTCGAACCAGCAACCGTCGGCCATGCCGTCGCCGTCGCTGTCGATGAACTTGTCCTCGGTCCCGCGCCGGCCCGGGCCTGTCAGTTGATCGGCGAAGCCGTCGCCGTCCTCGTCGACCCAGCCGGCGCCGTCGATCACGAACCCGAACTTGTCGCCGTGCAGGTCGCCGCGGCCATAGGCCAGCCCGGTGATGTCGTTGCGCCCGTCACCGTCAAGGTCGAGCACGTTGTCGTCGCGCCCGTCGCCGTCACGGTCGCGGAAGGAAGTCTCCAGGTCGTTGACGCCGTCGCCGTCCGCATCGCAGTAGAAGTCGTTGAGGCCGTCGCCGTCCTCATCGACCCACGTGAAACGATGCGCGTACGACTGGTTGTTGAGGTCGTTGATCCCGTCGCCGTTCTGGTCGCGGAAGGTGTCGTGACGTCCGTCGCCGTCATGATCCACCCAACCGGCCTGCGCCGGCGCGGCGCCCGGTGCACCCTGGGCGAGGGCGACCGATGCGGCAATGCTGATGATGCATACGATGATGAGTTTCATGGCCGCCTTCTCCTTAATTAGCAGGGTGGGCGGGAAAGCCTCGCCTTCTCTCCCGCCCCCCTCCATCATCGGAACGCGCCAAACGTGCAGAAGTTCATGCTGTCCGGCTCCGCTCCCCGGGTTCGCTTTCGCGCACCCTCGACCCTCATTGCAAGTTCGTGGCCCATTTTCACGACACAACCAAACCATTGCACATCAACAGGTTGCACGGATTCCGGGTTGCGCCGACCCGCGCCCGGCTCGACGTAATCGTCGAAGCCCTCGACCGTTTCGCCGCACCGGCCGGCCTACCAGCCCCACTTGCGCAGCTTGTAGCGCAGGTTGCGCTCGCTCAACCCGACGGCGCGCGCCGCCTGGCTCTGGTTGCCCTGCGCCGCGTCGAGGGCGTCGCGCACCACGCGTTGCTCCACATCCTCGAGGTAGCGCGGCAGGTCACCGCCGAAATCGTCGAGACGGTTCGTGCCACCCTGGCCGATGCCGCCGGGCAGGTCCGCCATCGTTGCCACCGTGCCGCGCGCCAGCACGACCATGCGCGTGACCAGGTTCTCCAGCTCGCGCACGTTTCCCGGGTAGTCGTGCTTGACCAGCACGTCCATCGCCTCGCGGCTGATCGACTCGACCGGCCGCAGGTACTGCGCCGCCGCCTTGCGCAGGAAGTGCTCGATCATGAGGGGGATGTCGCCGCGCCGCTCGCGGAGCGGCGGCAGGTGGATGCTCACCACATCGAGCCGGTAGTAGAGATCCTGGCGGAAGGCGCCGTCGGCCACCATCTGCTCCAGGTCGCGATGCGTGGCCGCCACGATGCGCACGTCGGTGGCAACGGCGCGGTTGCTGCCGACCCGCTCGAAGGTGTGCTCCTGGAGAACGCGCAGCAGCTTCACCTGCAGCTCGGGCGGCAGGTCGCCGATCTCGTCGAGGAACAGCGTCCCGCCGGCAGCGGCCTCGAACCGGCCGGCCCGCGCCTTGTCGGCACCGGTGAAGGCGCCCTTCTCGTGGCCGAACAGCTCGCTCTCGAGCAGCGTGGGCGTGATGGCTGCGCAATTGACCGCCACGAACGGCCCGTCCTTGCGCGCGCTGGCGTAGTGCACGGCGCGCGCCACCAGTTCCTTGCCCGTGCCGCTCTCGCCGCGCACCAGCACGGTGGCGTCGGTGGCGGCCACGCGCGCGGCCAGGTCCAGCGCCGCGACCATGCCGTCGCTCGTGGCGACGATGCCCGCGAACGAATGTGCCGCCGCCACCTGCCGCCGCAGTTGCTGCACCTCGGAAACCAGGTTCCGGCGCTCCACCGCCTTGCGCACCTGGATGAGGATGTCGTCCAGGTCGACCGGCTTGGTCAGGTAGCCGGCCGCACCGCGCTTCATCGCCTCGACCGCATCGGCAATGGTGCCGAACGCGGTCATCACGATCACTTCGAGCAGCGGGTTCGCTGCGCGTGCGCGCGAAAGGAGCTCCACGCCGTCCATGCCGGGCATGCGAACGTCGGTGAGCATCACGTCGACGACGGCATCGTGGACGATGCGCAACGCCGTCGGCCCGTCGGCCGCGAGCACGACATCATAGCCCTGCTTGACGAGGAAGCCGCCCAGCGACTCGCGCTGCACGGCCTCGTCATCGACGATCAGGATCCTCGCCTCGGTCATCAGTTCGCCTTTTCCAGGCCGCCCAGCGGCAGTTCGAGACTGAAGGTAGCGCCACGACCCGGTTCGCTCGCGGCACGGGCGCGGCCGCCGTGCTGCGCCGCCACCTGGTCGACGATGGCCAGCCCCACGCCGGTGCCCCGCGGCTTCGTGGTGTGGTACAGGTTGAAGATGCGGGGCAGGTCGGCCGCGGCAATGCCCGGCCCCGTGTCGGCCACCACCAGCCGGGCACGGTCTCCAGCCACGGCCAACGACAGCCGCGTCTCCGCTCCCGCCGGGCACGCGTCGAGCGCGTTGTCCAGCAGGTTGTGCAGGGCCTGCCGCACCAGGTCGGGGTCGACCACGACATCGAGCCGCTCCGGCGACTCCACGACCAGGCCGACACCCTTGGCTTCGAAGCGCTCACGAACGAGGGCCGCCAGGTCGCGCACCAGCACCGCAAGGTCGACGGACCGGAAGCTGGGCGCCGCCGGACGCGCATAGCTGAGGAACTGCTCGATGATGCGGTTGATGCGGTGGACTTCGCCGTGGACGGTGGTCGTCAGCTGGCGGTACTCGTCCTGGCCCTCGCTGGGCGTGAATTCGCGCCCGAGGCGCTGCACGACCATGCCGATGGCGTTGAGCGGATTGCGGATCTCGTGCGCCACGCCCGAGGCCAGCTCACCCAGCGCGAAGCTGCGTTCGCGACGCGCCTGTTCCGCTTCCAGCGCCGACACTTCACGGCGCGCCTGCTCCCACGCCGCCTGCGCCGTGGCCAGGCGCCGGCTCGCCAGCAGCAGCGCGCCGCCGGCCCCCAGCGCCGCCAGCAGGAGGAATGAATGGACGATCAGGCTGCGCGCGATCTCGCGCTGGCGCGCCTGCACCGTGGTCAGGTCGATGCCGACGCGCAGCAGGCTGACCGGGCGGCCCTCGACCTCCAGGCGCGACACGGTTTCAAGGGTCGGCTTGCCGTCGAAGACGATCTCGCGCGAGGCCGGCTGGCCCGTGCGCAACACGCGCGACAACAGCGTGTCGTCGGCAACCGCGGCCAGGCTGCTGACGTTGGCCGTGGCCGCGAGGATGCCCTGCCCGCCCTGGAGCGCCAGGTACGAGGAGCCGCCCAGCTGCCCGATCGCCTGCAGCAGCCGGCCCGGGCCGATGCGACGCCGGGCGTCGGCCAGCGCCTGCGCGTCGAGCCCGGCGCAGACGAGGCCGCCGTCGGGTCGCCGCAGGGCGCCGACCAGGCGATAGCCGCCCCCGACGGGATCCGGGACATGCAGCACCGCTGCCTGGCCCGGGGCCAGGTCGGCCGCACCGGTGGTCGCGAGCTCGTTCCAGCAGGAAACCTCTTCATGCAGCCCGTCCGGCGTGCGGGCCGAGGCGAGCACCTGCTGGTCGGCGCCGCGCACGGTCAGGCAGACCAGGTCGTTGGCGGCGGCCAGGCTGTCGATCATCGCCTGCGACGGCCGGCCCGAGCCGGCCACCACGTTCACCAGTGAGGCCATGGCCAGCAGCCGCTGGCCGGCCTGCGTCTCCCAGGCCTCGAAGGCGGCCAGCGCGTGGCCCTGGCTCTCGCCGACCACACGGCGCACCTGCTCCGCGTAGCCCACCGTCAGCGAACCCATCGCGGCACGCGCGCCGCGGATCTCGCGCACCGTCGAGACCACGAAGACGACGCCGGCCAGCGCCAGCACCGTCACCACGATGGGCGCGCGCAGCAGCCAGATTCGTTTTCCCGCCGGATGGCTCATGACACCCTGGATTCCCCGCCGGTGGATGGGCACGCGAAGCTGCGGCGATGGTAGCGGACCCCGCTGCCGGCGACAAGGATCGTCGAGGGATTCGACGAGAACGTCGAGCACCCGGCCGCATGGCGGCGGTTCACGCCGACGCTGCCTCCCGCTGATTTCCCTGCAAAACAAGGCGTTTCCGGCATGTTCGCGACCTCGCCGGCCAACTGGCCCGACCGATGCATGGGGCTCCCGTACGAATCCTCGCCGATTCAGCCCATGCAGACGCAAGGAGCAGACCCATGAAGACCCGTTTCATCCTCAGCGCGCTGGCGGTCCTGGCGATTGCCGCTTTCGGATCCCCCGTGTTCGCGCAGACCGACGGCAGCGGCGGCTTCGGCTACATGGTCGGCGGCTTCCTCGACGAGAACGGCGACGGATTCAACGACCTGGCCCCGGACGCCGACGGCGACGGCATCCCCAATGGTGTCGATCCCGATTACGCGCCGCCCATGGACGGCACGGGCAATCGCCTGGGCGCCGACACCGGCTGTGACGAGGACGGCTTCGCCTACCGGCAGGGCTTCAAGTGGAGCCACCGCCTGGGCGCCTCGGGCTTCGGCCCCGGCGACGGCACCGGCAACGGCGGCGAGGGCCCCGGCGACGGTTCGGGCTTTGGTCCCGGCGACGGCACCTGCACCCCGCAGCTGGACGGCAACGGCCTGGGCGGCCGCAACTGATTCGCGGGGCCGCACTGTCCCGGCGGACCTAGGACGCCTCCACCCGCGAGGGACGGCAGCGGCAACGACAGGGGAGCCCACGGGCTCCCCTGTTCGCTTTTTCCCGACTGCATCATCATGAAACATAACTAAAGCGTGATGTTTTTTTGGCGAATCAAGATCGATTCCCACTGGTCCTGAATCGTTTCCCCGCTCGCCCGAAGCGGGGCATCCGGTCGGCCGGCGCATCGCTCTCCTCCCGCGGCGAGAAGATCAAGAGGCACGCGACATGAAACTGAACCTGCGCAACAGATTCCTGCTGCCCACGGCGGCAGCCCTGGTGGTGGCCTTCGCCACCTACCTGACGGTCACCACGCACCAGGCCGCCGAGGCCCTGGAGGAAACCGTCCACGACGAGATGGCCCAGCTGAACCACCTGATCCAGGACCAGCTCGAGTCGTGGGTCACCCACCGCGAACTGGATGTGCAGCGCTGGAGCGAGCTGCCGGACCTGCGCGCCGCCCTGGTGGCGCCCGACTCGCTGGCAGCCACGGCCGAGGCGCTGCTGCGCACCCAGGCCGAGCACACCATCGACTACGAGGGCGTGCACCTGGTCGGCCTGGACGGCCTTACCGTGGCCTCGAGCGTGAACGGCATGACCGGCACGCTGAAGGTCGGCGACCGCGCCTACTTCCAGGACTGCCTGCGCTTGGGCAAGGCCACCCTTTCGAGCGCGGTGGCCAGCCGCGTGACCGGCAACCCGATCATCGTCGTCTGCCAGCCCGTCAACGGCCCCGACGGACGCATGGCCGGCGCGCTGCTGGGCGTGGTCGACCTGGGCAAGTTCGCCGCCGAGTTCGTCGATCCCGTCAAGGTCGGCGCCACCGGCTACGTCTATGTCTGCGACCGCGACGGCACCTTCCTGGCCCACCCCAAGAAGGAACTGATCCTCAAGAACAAGGTGACCGAGTGGGATTTCGGCCAGAAGATCATGGCCGAGGGCAACGGCGTCATCGCCTACAACTTCAAGGGCAAGGACCGCCAGTCGGCGTTCGCCCGCAGCGAGAAGCTGGGCTGGGTCAGCGCCGTGGCGCTGGACGAATCGCAGATCTACGCCGCGTCGAACCGGCTGCGCAACTTCGGCATCATCCTGACGCTCGTGTCGGTGCTGGTGGTCGGGGGCATCGTGTTCTTCGTGGCGCGCTCGGTGAGCGGCCCCATCAATGCGATGATCATCGAGCTGAACGCCGGTTCGGAGCAGACCACCGTGGCCGCCACCGAGATCGCCAACGCGAGCGTGCAGCTGGCCAACCAGTCCAGCGAGCAGGCGGCGGCTGTCGAGGAGACCTCGGCCAGCCTCGAGCAGATGGCGAGCAACGTCACCGAGACCCGCACGGCGGCCGACACCTGCCAGCAGCTCATGGCCGACTCGCGCAAGGTGGTGCAGCAGGGCCTGGCCTCGATGACCGAGATGGTCTCGGCCATCGACACCATCAAGGCCAGTTCCGATGCCACGGCGCGCATCGTCGGTACCATCGACGGCATCGCCTTCCAGACGAATCTGCTGGCGTTGAACGCCGCGGTGGAAGCCGCGCGCGCCGGCGAAGCGGGCAAGGGCTTCGCCGTGGTCGCCGAGGAAGTGCGCAACCTGGCGCAGCGCGCTGCCGCGGCCGCGCGCGAGACGTCCGAACTGATCGAGAAGTCGGTGCAGCACGCCAACCGCGGCGTGCAGGTGACGGCCGGAGCCCGCGAGTCTTTCATGGCCACGGCGCACAACGCCGAGCAGGTGGGCACGCAGGTCGACGGCATCGTGAAGGCCGCGCGCGAGCAGGCCACCGGCATCGACCAGATCAACACCGCCATGCGCCAGCTCGACCACACCACGCAGGGCGCGGCCGCCACGGCCGAGGAAACGGCGGCGGCTGCCGAGGAACTGAACGCGCAGTCGGAGCAGTTGCGCGCAATCGTGGGCCAGCTGCAGCGCCTGGTGACGGGCGAAACGGCAACCGTGAGCTACGAGGCGCCGGCGGCGGCTCCGGGCCGCGGCGGGCCGCGTTCGCGCGGTTTCGACGACCGCCACCTGCACGAACTGGCGAATCAGGGGGCGCGCGACTTTTCGTAGTGCAATGCGGACCTGACACACCAGGAGGGGACTTGCGCCGGCGCAAGTCCCCTTCTCCATACATCGTGCCGACAGGTCGTCGTTCAGTCGACCGGCACGAACTCCACCGAATTTGGCTTCTGTCCCGCCACCACGCGAAAGCGCGGGCTGCCGTCGGCACGAACATCATCAGGCTCATACACGTGGATCACCATCTGGTCGGAAGCCGTGCGTTCGAACCACACGATGTCGCCCGCCCGGACGCCGCTTTCGGCCGTGACCGTGTCGCCGGCCGCAAACGGGCACGCCTCCGGCTCGGCGACTGCCGGCAGATCGAAGGGCTTACCGTCGTCGTCGAAACCGAGCGGGTACACCAGGCGGTCGCGCCAGTCATCGGTGTCCAGCGCGGGCACCGGCGGCTGGTCCAGGCATTCCGCAAAGCACGCCCGCGCCAGTTCGACGAACTGCTGTTCGATGGGGTTCAGCGTCGTGTCGCGAAACCAGGGCAGGAGCGGGTCCGGCACGTGCAGCAACGTGACCTGGGCGTGGTCACCCACTTCGACGCGGTCGATCACCTTCAGCAGCGCATCGTTCCGCAGGACGCACAGTCCCCGGTCGGGATTGTCCTCGTCCTCCAGCGGGACCGCCATGGCCGAAATGACCAGATAGCGATGCGGCGCCACCAGTCCGGCCACGTGGTACGAAGTGTCGCAGAAGGTCGGTTCGCGCAGCAGCCGGCCCACGGTGTACTGCTCGAGCAGGCCGGGCGGCAGCGTGGTGTCGCGCGCGAACGGAAGGGCGGACTCCACGAACCCGCGCAGGACCGCCTGCATATCGTCGCCGGTGCCGGTGTCATCGCCGGTGTTGTCGATGTCGCTTGCCATCAGCCCTTCGCTTCCCGGGGCGCCGGCCCGACGCCGTAGCCCCGCGCCATCGCCCCCAGTTCTTCCTGCACCTGTGACACCAGCGAAACCGGTTCGCGCAACCGCGCGCAGGCGCCGAAGCCGAGCACCAGAGACATCACCTCGGGCTCGCTCGTCGACCAGAACGACAGGCGCAGGCCGCCTCCCTTCAGGTCGGCCAGCTCCTGGTCCGGGCTCCAGGTGCGCTCGCGGGCGTAGGCCGCGGCCCAGCCTTCGAGGTCGAGCACGACACGGAACCGCTTCTGCATCCAGACGCCGAAGCCGCGGTTCATCACCTTGTCGAAGTCGTAGCCGCGCGGGCGATGGAAGGGCGCCTCGGTGAGCCGGGCCGACTCGAAGCGATGGAGCGCCAGCAGCGGGTCGTACTTCGGCGGCTTGTAGGGCTGGCCGGGCGATTTCGCGCGCCGCGCGTGCACGTACACCGTCTCGCGGTGCGCGAACACCTGCAGCGGCTTGATGTGGAAGGTCTTCGCCGCCGGCGCACCGAGGCCGCGATAGGCGATCTCGCACACCCGCCGCTCCTCCATGCCGGCCAGCAGCGTGCGCAGCACGTCTTCGTGGCGCGTGTAGTCGATGACGCCCGAGCGCACCACGCCGAACACCGGGCCGCTTCCGTCGACACCCGCCGGCAGGTGATGGCCGCTCTTCTCGATGGCCCGCTCGATCTCGTCGAACGTCTCGCGCCCCAGCAGGTGCTCGGTGAAGGCGCGGCACATCTGCAGCGTGCGGTGCTCGTGCTCGCTGATGAGCGCCGCCGGCTCGGGTGCAGCGCCGGCGCCGGCGCCGGCGCCCGCAGCCTGCGCCCCGCTGCGGTCGATCCACACCCACTTGCGGCCGGCCCGCAGCTCGTCGCGCAGCGGCACGTCGTACACCAGCGTGATCTCGTCGACCAGCCGCAGCACCGTCTGCTTGGAACAGCCCAGCGTGCGGGCCAGGTCCGTCAGCGAGTACTTCTGGCCGGTGAACATCAGCTTGGCGAAAAGCCGGATCAGCTTCTCGCCGTAGCTGCGGTCGGGCGACTTCTTCTTCTGCATCATGACTCCAGGATACCTTCAGACCGTTCCGTGGGACGGAACGGTCGTGTGGGATGATCCCGCCTGCGATCGGGCCCTGCATGGCCCGGCGCGGGCGCGGGAGGATCCCACTTGGGCGAGGTGGGGTCGCCCGCGCTTATTGATACGATTGCCATTGCCGCGGGCGTCAGCCCTCCTCGCGCCGCGTGTTCGCCGGCTCCATCGCCCCCAGGTGCTTCAGGTTGCGCGCCACGCGCCGGCTGAGCATCAGCATCATCCCCGCCACGGCGCAGACGCCGGCCAGGTCGAAAATGGTCGCCCCGACGCCCACCACCGTGAACGGCACCGGGCCCAGGATGACGGCCAGCGTGTTGAGCCCCATCAGGATCAGCCGCGATTCGGTGGGCCCCACCACCCCGTACCCGAAGCGGAAATCGCCCAGCACCTGGCTCTCCAGGTACACGTTGATCGACAGCACCAGGTAGCCCGCGACGATGGCCAGCCCCACCGACAGCAGCATGTACGGCGACAGGCCCAGCCCCAGCCCGATGGCGATGGTCGAGAACGCATCAGTCAGGTGGTCGAGGTAGAAGCCGTAGCGCAGCCGCTGGATCCTCCGCACGCGCGCCGTGGTGCCATCGAGACTGTCCCCGAACCAGTTGATGAAGAACCCCAGGTTCGCCACCCACAGCCACCACACCGCCTGGTTGCTCAGCAGGTAGCCGGCCGTCACCAGCGCCGAGCCGAACATCCCGAACAGCGTCAGGTGGTCCGGCAGCACCCACCGCGGCAGGCGGTCGGCGATGCGTACCAGCAGCTGCTTCTCGAGGTCGCTCAACACGAAGGTGGCGCGGCGGGTCGGATCGCTGGTCATGGCGGGCTCCTTGGGGGGATGGGATCGCGGGGATCATGGGGGCGACGAGGGGGTTGTTTCAACCCCTGATCCGGGGGTGGTTTGGCATTTTGTACTAGTGTGGACGGTATACTTGGCCCCTGATGCGCCTTGCCCCCGGTTCGGGGCCTGACGGACCGCGCATCGGCGCCAGCCATGCGTTATATTGCGGCCTTCGAATCGGGGAGTGGCGCCGGTCCGGCACTTGTGCCGGCGCAAGTGACCGCAGTGGCCAGGGCCACGGCCAACGACCAGACCCGCGGAAGGAATCCGGCATGATGCGACGCGCGCGGAATCTCGTCTCGATCATCCTGTGGGCCGGACTGGCCCTGCAGCTGGGCGGATGCGCCTGCGCATGCCGGCAGGACAAGGTCGCCACAGCGGCCGCGACGCCGGCGCCGGTCACGGCACAGCCCGACGCCATCGCCCCCGCCGACGACGATACCATCACGCCCCTGCCCGAACCGCCTTCGCCCGAAGCGGCCACCCTCACCGAGGTCGGCCAGGACGCCCCCGCGTTCACCGTCGCGACACTCGGCGGCGAGCCCTTCAGCCTGGGTGCGCAGAAGGGGAAGGTCGTCCTCGTGAACTGGTTCGCCACCTGGTGCGGGCCGTGCAAGGCCGAGATGCCGCACCTGAAGGACCGCGTCTGGGAGGCCTTCAAGGGCAACCCCGACTTCGTGATGATCTCGATCTCGCGGGAAGAAGACGCCGCCAAGGTGGCGCCGTTCGTGGCCGAGCGCGCGCTGCCCTGGACCATCGGCCTGGACACCGACCGCACCGCGTACGCCCGCTATGCCGAGGCCTACATCCCGCGCAACCATGTGATCGGGCGCGACGGGCGCATCGTCTTCCAGTCGGAAGGGTTCGAGGAGGCGGAGTTCGCCGCCATGATCACAGCGATTGCCGATGCCCTGGCGGCACGCTGAACGCTCAGGTCCGGAAGCTGGACACCGTTTCGCGCAGCTTGACCGCGAGGTGCGTCAGGGCGCGCACAGAAGTCTGGTCGCCGCCCGGCGCAGCCGTGTCGTCGCCCGACAGTTCGCGCATGTTCCCGCTGATGCTGCGAAGGCCATCGACGGCTCCGTGAAGGCTGCGCGACACCTCGACCACCGCAGTCGAAACCTCGGCCACGCTGCGACTCATTTCGGCCGCGCCGTGGCTGGTGCGTTGGATGCTGCCGGATACTTCGCTCACGGCCAGCGACTGCTCGCTCATGGCGCCGGCGATGCTCATCGAGATGCCGGCCATCTGCTCGATGATGCCGGCGATCTCGGCGATCGACTCCGTCACCTGGCGGGTCGTGTTCTGGATGCCGGCGACGCGGCCGCGGATCTCCTCGGTGGCGTGGTTCGTCTGGCGCGCCAGTTCCTTCACTTCGCTGGCCACGACCGCGAATCCACGGCCCGCCTCGCCTGCGCTCGCGGCCTCGATCGTGGCGTTTAGGGCCAACAGATTGGTCTGGTTGGCGACCGCGGCGATGACCTGCACGACCTGACCGATCTCGACCGAAGCGCGGTTCAACTCCTCGACTTTTCCCTGCGTCTCATTGACGATGATCCCGGCCCGACTGGTGATGCTCGCGGCGTTCCCGGTGTTGTTCGTGACGTCAGCCATGGACGCGGACATCTCCTCGATCGCCGCCGCGATGGTGGAAATGGCTCCGTCGATATTGTCGGTACCGCCGGCCACCGTGCGCATGCTGGCCGAAACTTCCTCCACCGCTGAGCCGACGGTGTGCAACTCCTCGACGACACCGCCCGCAGTGCCCGCAACGCGCTGCGCCCGCGCCAGTAAAGCCTCTGCCGAGCAACTGAGGTCCTCGGCGCCCCGCGTGATCTCGCGTACCGTGCCACTGAGGCTTGCCGACATGCCGTTCATGCTCTCTACCAGATCGCGCAACTCGCGGCTCCCGGTCGCCGTCAGGCGTTCGGCAAGGTCACCACCCGCCACGCGCCGCGAATAGCCGGCCGTCTGCACCAGCGGCAGCACGAGTTGCCGGTGCACGAGCAGGAACATGCCGCCGGCAACCAGCAGCGCCACCGCGATGGTGGCCGCCTGGAATCGCGTCAGCGCGGCCCGGCGCGCATCGCTCGAGGCCTGGAACGCGCTTGTCGCCACATCCATCTGCTTCATGAGGTCGATGTTCCGGCCTGTCAGCGTACTGATCGCCGCAGCCCCGATTCCTGCGGCGGGGTCCACGCCTGCGGCAAGCACGCGGTCGAGATGCCCCTTGACGTCACCCCACAGTGCCACACCGTCATCCAGAACAGTCTTCACGTGGTCATCGCGCACCGGCGGCAGCGTCACGTCCTTGCCCGCGCCATCCTGGGTCACGCCACCGTGGTGCAGTGCCGACAACGTGCGGTCGAAGAGGCTGACCGTGCCGGCAAGGCGTCCGCGAGCCTCCTCCCGGGCCGTTCCTGCGGGTGCGTGCTGCAACACGAGCGCTTCCTTGGCCATTTTCTGGCTCAGCATGCGCTGCCGGCCGGCAAGGTTGATCTGCAGGCCGTCTGCCTTCTGGCTGTCCAACGTGTATGTGGTGAAGCCGATGGAGCAGGCGAGAAGGACCACCAGGGCGCCCATAGTGATGCCCAACAACAACTTGACGGACATGAACGAATTCCTCTCGGTCGCGGGAGTCAGCTTGATTGGATATTTTCGTCCGGATTGCCCTCCACTTGAGTCTCGCCGTGCAGGCGACGCTTGACCGCGACCGCCGCACCCGGCGACATTCGCTGCCGGCCCCGGCGTCGCCACCGCAAGGAAGAAACCGGCTTGAAGACCTACCTGCGCATGCTCCGCATGGTCCGCCCCTACACCGGGCAACTGGTGATGGCGGTCATTGCGATGTTCATCTTCTCGGCGGCCAGTGTCTTCAGCACGGCCATGCTCTCGCCGTTCCTGGAGACGCTGTTCCTGAAGGGCGATGAGCCGGCCGCGGCCACGGCCCCCGCGCCGGAGCAGGCGCCGACGCTTACCGTGACCGACGGCACTACTAATGCCATCACGGGCGACAGCGGCCCGCGCGCCGAGACCGACGCCGAGCGGGCCGCACGCTACAACGCGCTGCGCGGCCAGGTGAGCTGGGTCGACGAGATCAAGCTCGAGTTCAAGGCCTGGGCGGCCACCCACCTGCTGCAGGGCACGAAGCAGCAGGCCCTGCTGCGCATCTGCCTGACCTTCTTCTTCTTCACCCTGCTGAAGAACATCGCCTGCTACCTGCAGGAGATTTTAATGGCCTACGTGGGGCACGCGGTGATCCGCGACCTGCGGGGCCAGCTCTACCGCAAGTTCACCGACCTGCCGCTGGCGTTCTATCACCGCCACAAGGCCGGCGAACTGATCAGCCGCGCCACCAACGACGTGCTCGTGGCCCAGCAGTGCGTGGGCGCCAGCTTCATGAAGCTGGTCAAGGAACCCATCTATATCGTCATGTTCCTGACCGTGGCGCTCATCATCAGCTGGCAGATGACGCTGCTGGCGTTCGCGCTGATGCCGGCCTCGCTGGCCGTGGTGCTGGGCATCAGCCGCACGCTGCGGCGCATCTCGCATCGCCAGCAGGAGCAGATGGCCGACCTCACCTCCACGCTGCAGGAGACGGTCTACGGCATCCGCGTGATCAAGGCCTTCGCCATGGAGAAGTTCGAGACGGCCAAGTTCACGCGGCAGGCCCAGGAGCTGTTCAAGCAGGTCTTCCGCTTCGACTACACGATGAAGGCTTCTTCGCCCCTGACCGAGCAGCTGTCGATGGCCGTGGGCCTGTTCCTGCTCTGGTTCGGCGGCAGCCGCGTGTTCACGGGCGGCCTCATGGCCCCCGACATGTTCATCTTCTTCCTGTTCGCGATCTTCTCGATGGTGCGGCCGCTCAAGAACGTGGGCCAGGTGGGCGCCGAGCTGCAGGCGGGGCTGGCTGCGGCCGAGCGCATCTTCGCCGTGCTCGACGAGCCGACCGAGACCGCCACCCTGGCGGGCACGCGCGACCTGGGCCGTTCGCGCGGCGAGGTCGAGCTGCAGGACGTCCACTTCAGCTACCTGCCGGGCGAACCGGTGTTGCGCGGCGTCTCGCTGAAGGTGGGCGCGGGCCAGGTCGTGGCCCTGGCCGGCTCGAGCGGCGCCGGCAAGAGCACGCTGATGGACATGATCCCCGGGTTCTACACGCCGCAGCAGGGCCGCGTGCTGGTCGACGGCATCGACGTGCGCGAACTGGACCCGCAGTCGCTGCGCCGCAACATGGGCATCGTCACGCAGGAAGTGATCCTCTTCCACGACACGGTGCTGCGCAACATCGCCTACGGCCTGGACAGCGTGCCGCTGGAGAAGGTGCGCGAAGCCGCCCGCGCCGCCAACGCCGACGAGTTCATCATGAAGCTGCCCCGCGGCTACGACACGATCATCGGCGACCGCGGCGTCACGCTCTCGGGCGGGCAGCGCCAGCGCCTGTCCATCGCGCGGGCCATCCTCAAGGACCCGGCCATCCTCCTGCTCGACGAGGCCACCAGCGCCCTCGACACCGAATCCGAGAAGCTGGTCCAGGAAGCCATCGACCGCCTGGTGCGCAACCGCACCACCATCGTCATCGCCCATCGCCTGTCGACGATCCGCGGCGCCGACCGCATCTGCCTGCTCGAACAGGGCCAGGTGGTGCAGGTCGGCACGCACGACGAGCTGCTGGCGGCCGGTGGCCGCTACAAGGAGCTGTACGACCTGCAGTTCAAGAACTAGCTGCCGGAGGTTCCCTCCCCATGAACCAGTTCGCCTATGTGCTGCGCCCCTCCCGCCCGAAGATGCTCACCGAAGGCCCCACCGAAGGCGAAGCCCGCCTGGTCGGCGAACACTTCGCCTACCTGCAGGGCCTGCTCGCCGCCGGCTCCCTCAGGCTGGCCGGCCGCGCCACCGACAGCGGCGAGCGCACCTTCGGCATCGTCATCTTCGAGGCCGTCGACTCGGCCGCAGCGGCGGCACTGATGGCGGCCGATCCCGCGGTGAAGGGCGGGGTGATGGGGGCGGAGTTGTTCCCGTTCAACATCGCGTTGATGGCGGGTGGGGCGGGGGTGGAGGGGTAGGGTTGGGGTTGGGGCGGTTGCGCCAGTTGCGCCGGCGCAAGTGTGCGGCTGCGGGAAGCCCGGGGCTGGAATCCTGAGCGAGGTCACCAGTTCCTTCCAGCCAAACGGCGACCCGTATACAGTACGCAGACAAATAACATTATTTCACCCTTGCGGCAAAGCTTATATTCGCTTATATTTCGCCCACAATGAAAGCCCGGCCTTCCTCCCGGAATCCGAGCCCTCCATGGCCCTCCAGACCCTGCCCGAATTCACCCCCGGCCAGCCCGCCGGTGCGGTCGACGCCGCCCTGCGCCAGGCTCTCGCGGTTGCCGATCAGGCCCATCGTTGTGCCGTCCTCTGGTTCGCCGAGGTGCAGCGGCGCGAGCTGTATCGGGTGCTGGGTCACGCCTCGCTGGAACTGTATGCAGTGCACAGGCTCGGTTTTTCCCGCAATCGCTTCTGGCAGTTCAAGCGCCTGGCCGACGACCTGGACCGCCTGCCCTCGTTGCGCGAAGCGGTGGCCGACGGACGCGTCGGCTGGACGAAGGCCCAGCAGGTGGCGCGCGTGGCGACCTCGCAGACGGAGGCGGCATGGGTCGAGCGCGCGGGGCAATGCGGGCGACGCGAGCTGGCGGCGGCGGTGACGGCCGAGGTGGCGCGGGTGCGGGGTGTGGCGCGGGAGGTCGCCCGGGGCGTGACGCACGGCGAAGCGCCTGGGATGTGCGCCGGCTCGACCGCCTGCTTCAACGACGGCGCGGGTCAGCTGGCGCTGGGACTGGGCGCGCCGGTGGCCGGCACTGCCACGTCTGGGACAGTCACGACCGCCGCGCCGTCCACATCCATGCCCGACACCGCGATCCCCGCAACAGTCGCGCTGCGCGCCGATGCCCTGCAGGTCGCGCGCTTCGAGGCCCTCGTCGAGCGGGCGCGCAAACAGGGCCGCGTGCCGGCCCAGGCCGGCCGCATGGAACTGGTGCTGGCGGCGCTGGAGCGGCTGGTCGACGGTACAAGCGATGACGGCGGCGAGGAGGCACACCGTGCGCGCCGCGCCCCCGTGCAGATCGTCGTGCACCAGTGTCCCGACTGCGCCGCCGCGACGGTCACGACGGCGACGGGCGAGCGGCCGCTTGCGCCGGCGCAAGTGGCGGCCCTTGCGTGTGACACGCAGGTGCTGGAGCCGGGGCGGCCGAACCGGGCCACGATCCCCCCGCGTGTGCGGCGCGCGGTGCTGGCACGCGATCGGCATCGCTGCACAACGCCGGGGTGCGGGGCCACTGCGTTTCTCGAGGTGCATCACATGGTGCAGCGCCGTCGTGGCGGCTCGAACCAGGCGGCGAACCTGGTGACGTTGTGCGGGCGATGTCATGCGTTCGCTCATGAAGAGGCGCCACGCGAGGCCGCACTTGCGCCGGCGCAAGTGCGCGCGAAGGCGCCGGACACGGGTGGGCGGGCGGCCGCACTTGCGCCGGCGCAAGTCGAGGCGTGAGCAGGCGCGGCGCTCCACCGGTGGCGGCACCAAGGTCCACTATGCCCTGAACAGCTCGCGATGCCGGTCCCGGTTCACCAAAGCCACCCGGTCGGCACGGCAGTTCGTGCCGGGGGGCGGGGACGGGATTTCCCGGGCGGCTGCCCGGTCGGCGGCGAAAACGGCCCCAATCACCCAAACCGGTGCCAATACGGGCGGTCCGCGACTTGCAGATCAGGATTTTGCACGCCCGGCGAATCCGGATTATGGTGGGGCCGTCAAACGCCGCCCATTACCCGGTTCGTCAGGAGGCTTGCCGTCATGGCCATTCTCAAGGTCGCCCGCATGGGGCACCCGGTCCTGCGTCAGAAGTGCACCACGATCGCCCCGGAAATGATCACGGGGCCCGAGGTGCAACGGCTGATCAAGGACATGTACGAGACGATGGCCGAGTACAGCGGGGTGGGCCTGGCGGCGCCGCAGGTGCACCAGCCGGTGCGGTTGGTGATCGCCGGCGGCGAGACCGATCGCGCGGGTCGGCCGAAGTTCCGGGTGCTGATCAATCCGGAAGTCTCGGTGCGGCCGGGTGCGGAGCGGCTGGGCATGTACGAAGGCTGCCTGTCGGTGCCGGGACTGAGGGGCTGGGTCGAGCGTCCCGACAAGATCAACGTCAGGGCGTACGACGAGAACGGCTCGAAGCTCGACTTCGACCTCGATGGCTACCCGGCCATCGTGATGCAGCACGAGTGCGATCACCTGGACGGCGTGCTGTACGTGGACCGCATCGAGGACAAGGCGAAGTTCGCTTACGAAGAGGAAGCGAACCGGTACCTGGATCCCGAGGAATTCGAGTAGCGGCGGAGGCTGGCCCTCCGACGCAGGAGGAGCCGGCGATGAGCGACGTCCTGAACCGCACCGTCAGCGCGTTCAACAACCGCAATTTCACCCTGGCCGGCAAGCTCGCGGCCGAGGGGCTGGCCAGCGCCCAGGGCCGGGACGAGCTGTTCTGGATGGGCCTGCTGGAGACCTGCGAAGGTTACGACCTGCTGGCGCGCAAGGAGATGCTCGAGTCCGAGCGCAAGCTCATCGCCGCCATGCAGAAGCTGCGCAATTTCGGCTCCCGTTACCGCAATTTCGAGATCACCGTGGCCCTGGCCGGCCTGCGCGCGAGCGTGGAACGCATCCGCGCGGTGCAGAGCGGCAAGCACCGGGTGTTCGACGTGAGCCTGCACCCGACGCTGCGGCTCGCGGCGAAGGCGGACGACTAGTCGTTCGCCGGCGTCACTTCTTCGACGCCACCGCCAGCACATCGACCCAGAACTGCCAGCCTTCTCGATCGACGGTGGGCAACCCCTGCGCCTGCGGCACAGTCGCCTTGTCGTAGCGGAAGCCGCCGTAACGGCCGGCCTGCAGGCTGAGGCCCCAGCCTTCGGTGTCGCCGTCGATGTCGCCGTAGAGCGCCTCGACATGGCCGCGCCGCAGGTGCAGCATGTTCAACAGCGAGATCTCCCAGCCCCAGTTTTCCTCGTCGAAGTCGCCGCTTTCGTCGCGGTCGTAGATGTATTCGGTGCCGGTCCAGCGATAGCCCGGCACGATGGTCTGCTGCGAGTAGGTGACGGCGACCAGCGGCATGATCGTATCGCGTAACCGGTCCGACGCGCTTTCGAACAGGCGGGGCCCGGCCTGCAGTTCGCCGTGCAGGGCCCAGCCCGAGAGGTTCATGGTCGGCATGGGATCCCGCTGGTCGGCATCGACGTGCACGATCCACTCGTCCGTGTCGTTCAGCGTTGCGCGGGCGTAACTCGCTTCGATCAGGAAGCCGAGCTGCGCCTCGCCGGCGTTGGCCGCGCGCGCCAGCGTGTTCAGCGGCGTCACGCGCGCCACCCAGCCGTGGTCGCGGGCCGAGGCCTCTGCCGTGCCGGCCGGCAAGGCGTCCTGGATGATGTTGTCGGCCGCAAGCATGTCCTCGTAGTCCCTCCAGACGATGCCGCCGGCCACATCGACCCAGCCGCCGATGTCGGCGATCTTCAGTTGGCGGAGCAGGTCGGCGGCGCCGACGGCGACGCCCCACGACTGCGACTTCATGTAGGAACTGAACGTCCCGGTGAAATTGCCTGACTCGTCGGTGCCCTGCTGTTCGCCCATGTCCAGGTAGACATGGTCGAGGGGACCGTCAGCGAAGAGCAGGCCCGCGCCCGGCACGCCGAAGGTCAGCTCCTTCTTGTCGATGTAGATGTCGTCGGCGAGGCCCACGGCGAGCTTCGAGTGCATGGTGCCGTAGCGCAGGCCCGGCCGGAACGCGAGCATGGCGGGGTTGGCCCAGACATTGGTGTCGGCGCCCCAGATCGTGGCGATGCCCGTTTCTCCCATGCCCGCGGCGCGGGCCGAGGTGTTGAACTGCAGGGAGATGGCGCCGGCGCCGGGCGCAGCGATGGCGTGCGAGGACAGGAGCATGAGCCCCATGGCCGCGGCGAAAGGACGCAGGCTGGACATCGGTGGTCTCCTTGATTCGCGCATTGGCCGGATGGGCGGCGCCTGGCTTAAATGATATCCCGTTTGCATCTTACCCGGGCGGCGCCCCGCGAAGCAAGGATCTTTGCGCATCGGCAATTGGCGGCCGGCCGCATTTGGCCTAGCTTTGGAGCCGGCCAACGAAGCGAACGACCCCAGCCAGCCGGCGGTGACCCGAGTGCTCCCACTGACCCATCCCCTGCGCGACATCGCCTTGAAGGTCGAGTCCGCTGAGCGCCTGTCAGAAGTGGACGGCCTGCGCCTGGCGGCGAGCGACGACCTGCCCGCCCTGGGTATGCTTGCCCATTTCGTGCGCGAGCGGATGCACGGCGACGCCGTCTATTACAACGTCAACCGCCACCTGAACCCGACCAACGTCTGCTACGTGGGCTGCGAGCTGTGCGCCTACGCCGACGATCCCAACGCGCCGGGCACGTGGTCGTACTCGCCCGAGCAGTGCGTCGAACTGGCACGCAAGGACTATACGCCGGACGTGTCGGAGTTCCACATCGTCGGCGGGCTGCATCCGCGCTGGAAGTTCGAGGTGTACGTCGAGATCCTGCGCGCGCTGAAGTCCGCGTTCCCGACGGTGCACCTGAAGGCGTTCACGATGGTCGAGATCGATTTCCTGGCCAAGCTGGCCAAGAAGTCGGTGCCCGAGACCATTGAGATTTTGCGCGCCGCGGGGCTCGACAGCTGCCCGGGCGGCGGCGCCGAGATCTTCCATCCGGAGATCCGCGAGCAGATCGCCTCGAAGAAGATGAGCAGCGAGCGCTGGCTGGAAGTGGCGGGCATCGTCCACCAGCTGGGCCTGAAATCGAACTGCACGATGCTCTTCGGCCACATCGAGGAGCCGCGCCACTGGGTCGATCACCTGGTGCGCCTGCGCGAACAGCAGGACAAGACCGGCGGCTTCCAGTGCTTCATCCCGCTCGCGTTCCACCCCAAGGACACGAAGTTCGCGCACCTGCCGGGCCCCGACCTGACGACGAAGCTGAAGGTCGTGGCCATCAGCCGCCTGATGCTCGACAACATCCCCCACCTGAAGGCCTACTGGGTGATGCTCGGCCGCGAGATCGCCCAGGTGGCGCTGCGCTTCGGCGCGAACGACCTCGACGGCACCGTCATCGACGAGCGCGTGACGTTCGCGGCCGGCGGCGCCGCCGGCAAGGGCATGACGGTCGAGGACATCCGCACCTTCATCCGCGGGGCGGGGCTGCGGCCGGTGCTGCGCGATACGGTCTACAACGAGATCGAGGTGGCGGGCTAGGGTGGGCGGCCTCTCGGTCGAGCGTTGTCGTCAGCCAATTGGTTGACGTATCAACTGTTCGTCGATTCGAGACCGACAACAGCGAGGACATCGGCGCCAACCCATCCCTCAAGCACCCCTCCCCACCAGCCGATCCCCCGCTCACACCGCGGGCCGGTTGCCCGCCCCGCCGCCACGGCTTATCATTGCGGGGATATGAACGCACGCATCCGCATCCTTCTGGCCCTGCTGGGCTGCCTGGTGTTCGGGGGTAACGCCCTGAGCGCCGATCTGGGCCATTGCGACCCGATCGGCTGCGACGAACCCTGCGAAGCGGTGCCCCTCGAGCCGGAAGATTGCGCGTGCTGCGCCGTCCGCAGTGCGGCCGAGAGCGATCCCATGTTGCCGTCGGTGGCCCCGCCGGCGCCCCTGCCGGCCCTGTTGCCGGAATTGGCGTTATTGCCGGCGCCCGCGGCCCACGCCGCCGTCACCGGTTTCTGCCCCGCCCCCGCGCCGTTGCCGGCGCCGCCCCGCGCTTCCGTCCTGCGCTTATGACCCTCCACGCCTGAACGCACTGCTGCGCCGGCTCGCGGTGAGCCGACGTGTGACCTGTCGTGTCGTTTGACGTGTTGTGGAGGACATCGATGAAGGCCCTTCTCACCCTGGGGCTGGCCGCCGTGCTGGGCGCCGCCGCCCCTGCCGCCGCCACCACCCTCGACCTGGAAACAGCCCTGCGGCTGGCGCGTGAGCGTGCGCCCCAGGTGCTGGCCGCCGGCGCGCGTGTCGACGACGCGGACGGTGCGCTGTCGACCGCCCGCGCCTGGGCGCACAACCCCGAAGTGGAACTCGAGCGGGTGCGGCGCACGTCGCCGGATGGTCGCTCGTACGATCGCGCCTGGCGCCTCGACCAGAAGCTGGACCTGGCCGGGCGCGGGCCGCGCATCGGCGCCGCACGCGCCGACCGCGAGGCCGCCGGCTGGGAGTACCGGGACGCCGGCGCGCAGGCGGCGGCCGAGGCCGCGCGGGCCTGGCTCGAGGCTTCGCATGCCGGAAAACAGCGCGCACTGGCCGCCGAGGGCGCGGCGGTGCAGGAGCGCCTGCATGCGGCGACCACAGCGCGCGAGGCCGCAGGCGAGACCGGTACCCTGGATGTGGCACTGGCTACCGTGGCGCTGGCGCGCGCGCGGGCGGCGCTGGCCGACAGCCGCGCCGGGGAACTGGATGCGTTGGCCCGCCTCGCCTCGCTGCTGCAATGGCATGAAGCGGACCTGCCGGAACTGACCGGCCAACCCGTCTAGCCCGCGCCGCCGGCTCTGGCAGCGGTGCGCGAGGCCGCGCTCGCGCAACCGGCGTTGAAGGCGCTCGACGCAGCGGCGATCGCAGCCGCGAAGCGCCGCGGGGTGGCGGGCGCACTGGCCTGGCCCGAACTGGGCCTGTTCGGAGGCACCGGCCGCGAGGAAGAGGCGGACCTGGTGCAGATGGGCCTGACGGTGACGGTGCCGCTGTTCGCGCGCGGCCAGGGCGAGCGCCGGCAGGCGTCAGCGGCGGCGCGGCTGGCGGAGAGCATGGCCGCGGCGGCGCGCCACGCGCGGCTCGCGCAGGTGACCGCCGCCTGGCACCGGCAGAACGAACTGCAGGCGGCGCTCGACGCCAACGGCGAAGCGGTGACCGCGGCGCTGGACGCGAGCGTGCGCCTGTCCGAGGTCGCCTACCGGCTCGGCGAGATCACGCTGGACGAGGCCCTGCTCGCGCAACGCGAGCAGCTCGAAGCCCGTCGCGACCTGAACGACCTGCGACTGTCCGCGGCGCTGGCCGCCCTGGAAGTCGCGTACCTGGCGGCGCTGCCGCCGCTGCATGAAGGGGACGGGCGATGAGGACACGCATCATCCCGCTGGCGATGGGCGCGCTGCTGCTGGCGATCGTGGGCGCAGGCTGCGGTACCAAAGCGGAGCCGCAGGCCGCCGGCAGTCAGCACACCGAGGCCGAAAGCGCCGACGAACATGCCGGACACGACCACGGCGAAGCCGCCGCACCGGCCGCGCACGCCGAAGCCGAAAGCGCCGACGAGCACGCCGGACACGACCACGGCGAGGCCGAGGCGTCCGACCTGGACCAGCCCGTCGCCGCGCTGTTCGAGGCTTCGTGCGAGCACAATATGAAGACCTTCGCCTGCGACGAGTGCCGCTACGAAGTGGGCGTCACGAAGGCGCCGGCCGACCTGTTCACCGGTGGCCTGCTGCACGCGGCGCAACCCGCGCGCGAGCCCGTGCGCGCGCCGCTGGCGCTAACAGGAGAAGTGCGGTTCGACGAGCGGCGCGTGGCCCATCTGGCGCCGCCGGCCGAAGGCATCGTGCGCCGCGTGTTGGTTGCGGTGGGCGATCGCGTGCGGCGGGGCGACGTGCTGGTCGAGATCGACAGCGGCGAGGCGGCGCAGGCCGCGGCCGACCTGCGCGAGGCGCGCTCGCGCCTGGACAACACCGAGCAGGCGCACCGGCGCACGAACTCGCTGCGCGAGCAGGGCATCGCCTCCGCGAAGGAAATGGAACTGGCCGTGCAGGAGTTGGAGTCGGCACGCATCCGCCTGGAGGCGGCGCAGGCCCAGGCCTCGCGACTGGGACTCGGCACGGGCGAAGCGGCGGCGAGCGGCGTGTTGCGTCTGCGCGCCTCGGTCGACGGCACGGTACTCTTCCTGCATGCGGTCGGCGGCGAGCCGGCCCACAGCGAACAGGTGATGGTCACCGTCGGCGACATCGCCGTGGTCTGGGTCTGGGCCGACCTCTACGAGCGTGACCTGGCCAAGCTGACAATGGCCAAGCAGCAGCCCGAATCGCTGCCGGCCGAAGTCGCCGCGCGCGCCTGGCCCGGCCAGACGTTCCCCGGCACCGTCGACTTCATCAGCCCATCGATCGACGAGGCCTCGCGCACGGTGAAGCTGCGGGTGACGGTGCCCAACCCCGAAGGCCGCCTGCTGGCCGGCATGTTCGCCACCGTGCAGGTGATGCTGCCGGGCGACGAGCACGCGCTGGTGCTGCCGCGCGAAGCCGTGCTCGAGGACGAAGGACGCTCGTTCGTGTTCGTGCACCACCACGACGATTTCTACGTGCGCCGGCCGGTCACGGCCGGGCGCGCCTGGGGCGATCGCGTGGAGATCACCGGCGGGCTGCAGGGCGACGAAACCGTCGTTGCCGAGGGCGCCTTCCTCCTGAAATCGGACGTGCTGCGCTCCAAAATGGGCGCCGGCTGCGCGGACTGAAGGGAACCGACATGCGAAGCCTGACCTGGTTCCTGCGCAACCGCGTGCTGGTGCTGGCGGCCACCGCGGTGGTGCTGGCCGTCGGCGTGGCCGCGTGGGTGCGGTTGCCCATCGACGCCTTCCCCGACGTGACCGGCACGCAGGTGATGATCCTCTCGCAGTCGCCCGGCCTGGCCGCGGTCGACGTCGAGCAGCGCGTGAGCTACCCCATCGAGCTGGCGATGCGCGGCCTGCCGCGCGTGACCGGCGTGCGCTCGCTGTCGAAGGCCGGCCTCTCGCAGGTGGTCATCACCTTCGAGGACGGCGCCGACACCTACTGGACGCGGCAGGTGGTCTTCGAGCGCCTGGCCGCCGCGCGCGAACAGTTGCCGCCCGGCACCGACGCCGAACTGGGCCCCATCAGCACCGGCCTGGGCGAGATTTTCCAGTACACGCTCGAGGGCGAGGGCCTGGACCCGATGGAGTTGCGCACCATCCAGGACTGGCTGGTGGCACCGCTGCTCAAGCCGATTGCCGGCGTGAACGAGGTCAACAGCTTCGGCGGCCAGGTGAAGCAGTATCAGGTGCTGGTGGACCCGGACCGGCTGTTGGCCTACGGGCTCACCTCGACGGACGTGGTCGAGGCCATCGAGCGCGGCAACGCCAACGCTGCCGGCGGCGTCATCGTGCGCGGCTGGGAACAGGTGTACCTGCGCGGGGTGGGCCTGCTGCACGACATCCCCGACCTCGAGCGCATCGTCCTGACCGCCAGGGATGGCGCGCCGGTCTACCTGCGCGACGTGGCCGAGGTCGTGGTCGGCGCCGAGCCGCGCCAGGGCGCCGTCACGCGCGACGGCGAGGGCGAGGTCGTTGCCGGCATGGTCATCATGCTGAAGGGCGAGAACTCGCGCGACGTGGTCGACCGCGTCAAGAAGGCCGTCGCCGAGATGACCCCCACGCTGCCCGAGGGCGCACGCCTGAACGTGTTCTACGACCGCACCTCGCTGATCGAGGCCTGCCTGGACACGGTGATCCACGCGCTGCTCGAGGGCGGCCTGCTGGTCGTGCTGGTGCTGTTCCTGTTCGTGGCCGAGCTGCGCACGGCGCTCATCGTCGTGTTCTCGCTGCCGCTCACCTACCTGATCACGTTCATCGTGATGGGCCAGGTGGGGCTCACCGCCAACCTGATGAGCCTGGGCGGCCTGGCCTTCTCGGTGGGCATGGTCGTCGACGCCTCGATCGTGGTCGTGGAAAACGTGCGCCGCCACCTGGCGCATGCCCGGCCCGATGAACCGCCACGCGAGGTCGTGGCCCGCGCCGTGATCGAGGTGGCGCGCCCGGTGGCGTTCTCGGTGCTCATCATCGCCATCACGCTGGTGCCGCTGTTCACGCTGCAGGGCATCGAAGGGGCGCATGTTCGCGCCGCTGGCCCTGACCATGCTGATCGCGCTGCTCGTCTCGCTGGTCGTGGCGCTGACGGTGGTGCCGGCGCTGTCGGACCTGCTGCTGCGCGTGGCTCCCGAGCGCGAGTTCTCCTTCGTGCGGCGCTTCCACCAGGGCTACCTGCGGCTGCTGCAGGGTGCGCTGCGGCGGCGCGGCCGCACGCTGCTGGCGGCCGGCGTGGTCCTGGCCGGCAGCCTGGCGCTGCTGCCCCTGCTGGGCACCGAGTTCATGCCGCCGCTCGACGAAGGCTCGCTGGCCATCAACGTGGTGCGCCTGCCGAACGCCTCGCTGGAAGGCTCGGTGGAGGTGGCCGAGTTCCTCGAGAAGCGCCTGCTGACGTTCCCCGAGGTGGACACGGTGGTCAGCAAGACCGGCCGCGCCGAGATCAGCGAGGACCCGATGGGGCCCGAGCAGACCGACGTGTTCGTGATGCTGAAGCCGCGCGGCAAGTTCAGCCGCGGACGCGACAAGGCCGAGCTGGTCGACGCCATCTCGCGCGACCTGGCCCGCGTACCGGGGCTGCGCTACTCGTTCTCGCAGCCGATTGCCTTGAGGGTGAACGAGCTGATCTCGGGCGTGAAGAGCGACCTGGCCGTGAAGATCTTCGGGCCCGACCTCGACCTGCTCAAGGACGTGGCCGACCGCGCCGCCGCCGCCATGGGTGCGGTGCCGGGCGCCGCCGACATCAAGGTGGAGCAGGTGACGGGCATGTCGCAGCTCGACGCGGTCATCGACCGTGAAGCCGCCGCGCGCCACGGCATCGACGTGGGCCTGATCAACGACACCATCGAGACGGCCGCCGCCGGCCGCCTGGCCACCACGCTCATCGAGGAGGACCGCCGCGTGGCCGTGGTGGTGCGCTTCCCCGAGGCCGCGCGTCGCGACGTCGCGGAACTCGAACGGCTGCTCGTGCCCGCCCCCGGCGGCGAGCGCGTGCCGCTGGGCCAGCTGGCGACGTTCACCCTGGTCGAGGCCCCCGCGCAGGTCACGCGCGAGAACGGCATGCGCCGCGTGGTGGTCGAGGCCAACGTGCGCGGCCGCGACCTGGGCGGCTTCGTCGACGACGTGCGCGCCGCCGTCTCGCCGCTGGCCGCCGAACTGCCGTCCGGCTATCGCCTCGAGTACGGCGGCCAGTTCGAAAACCAGCAACGGGCGATGCGCCAGTTGAGCATAGTCGTGCCCAGGGCCCTGCTGCTGATCATGATCCTGCTGCACCTGGCGCTGGGCTCGTTCCGGCACGCCTTCCTGGTGCTGCTGAACCTGCCGTTCGCCCTGGTGGGCGGCGTCGTGGCGGTGGTGGCGTTCGGCATGCCGCTGTCGGTGAGCGCCGCGGTGGCCTTCATCGTGCTGCTGGGCGTGGCGGTGCAGAACGGCGTCGTGCTGGTGGCCTTCTTCCGCCAGCTGCGCGAAAGCGGCGCCGGCGTCGAGGAGACCGTCACGCGCGGCTGCGACCTGCGCTTCCGCCCCCTGCTGATGACGGCGCTGACCAGCTTCATCGGCCACGTGCCGATGCTGTTCGCCACCGGCTCGGGCGCGGACATCCAGAAGCCGCTGGCGGTGGTGGTCATGGGCGGGCTGATCACCAGCACGCTGCTGACGCTGGTGGTGCTGCCGGTGCTTTATGGGTGGGTTGAGGAGAGGCGGGGAGCGGCGCGGTAGGGGTGCGCCTGCGGCATGGCGTCGGCGCAACGGGGGCTGCGGGGGCCTGACTTGCGCCGACGCAAGTCACAGGCGATTCCCCCCGGCGGCGTAGCTGGGAATAGGCCCGCATACAGTATGCAGATGTGGGCGTGGTTCACTGCGAACCATGAAAATCGGCAGGTGGGTGTCCGATTTTGGCGAGTGGTCGTCCTGGGGGGGGGGGGGTGTGGGTGGGGGGGGGTGGGGGGGCGGTGCTCTGTGGCGGGGGGGGGGGGGGGGTGTTGTGTGGGGGGTGGGGGGGGCGCGTCCCCATTGATGTCGCGTAATGGAATTTGTGACAAAACCACTTGCGCCGGCGCAAGTGCCCCAGTTGCGCCGGCGCCAGCGCCCACCCTTGCCGAATCGATCCCCATGCCTCAGGATGCGCCCGATCGCGGTCGGCACCCGGCCGCCGCGCACCCGAAAGGATACCCCCGCAGATGCCCGCCCCCGCCGACCGCACCCTCCGCGGCAAGACCCTGCTCATCACGGGCGCCAGCCGCGGCATCGGGCGGGCCATTGCCGTCCGGGCGGCCCGCGACGGGGCCAACGTCGCCATCCTGGCCAAGACCACCACCGAGCACGTGAAGCTGCCGGGAACGATCCACGATGCGGCAGCTGAGATCGAGCAGGCCGGCGGACGCGCCCTGGCCTGCAAGTGCGACATCCGGGACGACGAGCAGGTGCAGGCGGCGGTCGATGCGACAACAAAGACGTTCGGCGGCATCGACATTGTCGTCAACAATGCCAGCGCCATCAGCCTGACCGGGCTGCTCGAGACGCCGATGAAGATGTACGACCGCATGTTCGACATCAACGCGCGGGGCAGTTTCCTGGTCACGCAGTGTGCCATGCCGCACCTGCTGAAGGCGTCCAATGCGCATGTGCTGAACCTGAGCCCGCCGCTGACCATGCATCCGCGGTGGTTTGCCGGGCACGCCGCCTACACCCTGGCCAAGTACGCGATGAGCGCCTGGGTGCTGGGGATGACCGAGGAGTTCCGCGACCGGGGCGTGGCCTTCAATGCACTGTGGCCGCGGACGGCCATCGACACCGCGGCGGTCCGGAACCTGCTGGGCGGCGAAAAGATGGCCAATGCCAGCCGTACGCCCGCGATCGTGGCCGACGCCGCCTGGTACGTGCTGACCCGCGAAAGTCGGGCCTGCACGGGCCATTTCTATACAGACGAAGAGGTTCTGGCCGAAGAAGGACAGACGGACCTGGAGCGTTACGCCGTGAAACCCGGCACGCCCCTGTTCACCGACTTTTTCCTGGACTGAGTCCGCCCAACCGGAGAGCCGCATGAACAAGACCAAGATCATCTGCACGATCGGCCCTGCCAGCCGCAGCCTCGAGATGCTGGAGAGGCTCATGGAAGCGGGCATGAACGTGGCCCGCCTGAACTTCTCGCACGGCACGCTGGAGGAACATGCGCAGACCATCAGGGACATCCGCGCGACGGCAGCGCGGCTGAGCCGCCAGGTGGCCGTGCTGCAGGACCTGGCGGGACCGAAGATCCGCACGGGCTTGATGGCGGGCGGCAGCGTCAACCTGGAGAACGGGCAGGCCTTCACGCTCACCAACCGCGACGTGCCGGGCGACGCGCACGAAGTGGGCCTCACCTACCACGACCTGCCGGCTGCCGTGCGCGCCGGCGACATCCTGCTGCTGGCCGACGGGCTGCTCGAGCTGGAAGTCGTGTCGACCAGTGATCGCGACATCCGTTGCCGGGTCATCGCCGGCGGGCCGCTGGGCTCGAACAAGGGCATCAACCTGCCGCAGCGCAGCATCAACGCGCCCATCCTGACCGAGAAGGACAAGCGTGACCTCGAGTTCGGACTGGCCCAGGATGTGGATTTCATCGCGCTCAGCTTCGTGCGCACGGCGCACGACGTGGCCTCGGTCAAGAAGGTGATCGTCGAGGGCGGCTACGACGTGCCGCTGATCGCCAAGATCGAGAAGTTCGAGGCGCTGGCGAACATCGACGAGATCCTGCAGGTGGCCGACGGCATCATGGTGGCGCGTGGCGACCTGGGCGTGGAGATCCCGCTGGAGACGGTACCGCGCACGCAGAAGATGCTGATCGGCAAGGCCAACGCACTGGCCAAGCCGGTGATCACCGCCACGCAGATGCTGCGTTCGATGGTCGAACATCCGCGGCCCACGCGCGCCGAGGTGACCGACGTCGCCAACGCCATCCTCGACGGCACCGACGCGGTCATGCTGTCCGAGGAAACGGCCGCGGGAGCGTTTCCCGTGCAGGCCGTGAAGGTGATGGCCCGTGTGGCCGCCGACATCGAGCCGCTGTTTGATTACGACGGCTGGAATGCACGGCTGAATGCCGCGACCAAGCTGAGCTTCGAGGCGGCCGTCGCGCACACGGCCGTGGAGATGGCCACCGACATCGGCGCCGCCGCCATCCTGACCTGCACCACCAGCGGCAGCACCACCCGGCTCGTGGCGCGATACCGTCCGCGCCAGCCGCTGCTGGCCATGACGCCCCACCCGCGCACGGCCGTGCGCCTGGCCCTGACCTTCGGCGCCGTGCCGGTGCTGATTGCCGAGTCCGACAGCGCCGAGGAGCTCGAGCGCCGCGCCATCGCCGCCGCCCTGCAGTGCGGGCACGTGAAGCCCGGGCAGCCGGTGGTCATCACGGCGGGCCTGCCGTTCAACCGCGCCGGCACGACGAACATGATCAAGGTGGCCACGGCCGAGTGGGATTAGGCAGGCTCGTCGGGCGCGCGGTCAGCGGGGGCGCGCGCCGGCAGCACGTCGGCGAAGACACGGCCGTAGATCTCCCACACCGTGACGAACAGCGCCGCCAGGATGGGGCCGACGATCAGGCCCAGCATGCCGAACATCGAGATGCCGCCGATGGTCGAGAGCAGGATCAGCAGGTCCGGCAGCTTGGTGTCCTTGCCGACCAGGCGCGGCCGCAAAACGTTGTCGATGCTGCCCACCACGCCGCCGCAGAACAGCGCCAGCACCACCCCCGCGACGGTATTCCCGCCGGCCACCAGCACGATCGACGCGGGCACCCACACCAGGCCGATGCCGATACCGGGAACCACCGACAGCGCCACCATGAGCGCGCCCCAGAATGCCGCGCTGGGCACGCCCGCCACCGCGAAGGCAAGGCCCGCCAGCGTTCCCTGCAGCAGGCCGATGACGGCCGTGCCCTTCAGCGTGGCCCGCGCCACGGAGCGGAACCGGTCCAGGAGCAGTCGCTCCTCCGCATCATCGAGCGGCAGGTAGAACAGGATGCGGTCGACCAGGCGGCCGCCCCCCTCCAGGAAGAAGTACATGGCGTAGAGCATCACCCCGAGCATGAACAGGAAGTTCAGCGTGCCGCTGGTGGCGGCCGAGAGGCTGTTGATGAGCAGGCGACTGGCGAAGTCGACCGCCTGCCCCGCGCGCAGCATGATGTCGTCCCGATAGGGCTCGATGCGTTCGTAGAACGGGAGCGCGCGCAGCCACATTTCCATCTGGTAGGGGTTGTTCAGCTTGTCCTGCACCCACGGCACGGCCGTTTCGCCCACGTTGATGGCTTCGGCCGTGACCAGGCCCAGCAGGCCGGCCAGCGGCAGCAGCACCACCAGCACCACCACCAGCAGCACGACGATGGCCGCCGCACGCCGGCGCCCACGCAGCAGTTTTGTCGTGCGCCGGTACAGCGGCTGCGCCAGCGACGCGAAGATGCCCGCAATGATCAGCGCCATCACGAACGAGCGAATCATCTTGAAGAAGAGAAACGAGATGGTAATGACAAGCGCGATCAGGAACACGCGCCCCATCAACGAGGAGCCGACGCTGCGCCGCTCGTCACCGGTGATGACCACGGGCGTTTCCGGTTTGCCGTCGTTCATCGCGTCGCCCCGTTCAACCGGCAGCTTCATCGAGGATCTTCTGCAGGTCTTCCCGCTTGACGCCCATCATCAACTGGCCGCTGGGGTAGGCAACGGCGACCACGCCCTGCTCGCAGCCGCCCAGGCAGCCGCTGCTGAAGATCTTGACGCGCGTCTCGAGCCCCTGCTCCTTCGACATCTTCTTCAGTTCCTCCCGAAGCTCGACGCCACCGCGATCGGCGCAGCACGGCTTCGGCGAGCCGTCCGGGCGCTTGTTCGTGCAGACGAAGACGGCGGCGGGGAACGGCGCGGGAAACTTCAGCATGGGGCTTCTCCTTGGCGCGGCATGGCGCGCGCGGCATGGCGCACGCGGGGGCCGGAGCGGAACGCCGCGCGCAGCAACGGCGCGGACACGGCAAGTATGTCCCCACCAATAGCATGTCCGGCAGGATTCCGCACGCGGGATCGCGCGGCCGGCGGGCCGTCGCCCTGGATACTGGTCCGGTAAAAGCAGGAACCGGGCGAACCTCCCGTGACCCTCGCCCAAGGTCACGCTCAGTCCGGCCCGGTCCCGTATCGACTCTGCAATCGACTCGTCGCCCGTCGTACCAGCAAGTGCATCGGCAGCGCCATCAAACAGGCAATGAAAGTTGCCATCAATCATGGGACGAGAATGCATACACCCGTTGTGTGTCGGGTGGCGCTGCCGATCACGCCCCAGGATCCCTGCATCCCCCACGCAACGGATTAACAGGCCATCGAGAGGCCCCGACGGGTGCAACTATTTCACATTTTTTTGGGATTTCTTTGTCCGGGCGTGCTGCCGGCAGGATCCTCAGGCGGGCGGGAGCTCCTCGAAGACGCCCTGCTGCCGGTTCTTGCGGACGTTGTCCCAGCGGAAGTGCCTGCCATTCATGGCGATATAGACGCCGGGGGGCAGGCTCAGGACGAACGCCAGGGCCCCGCCCAG
The DNA here is from genome assembly GCA_016703265.1 of bacterium. Taxonomy (NCBI): domain Bacteria; species bacterium. The sequence goes on along the minus strand of JADJCK010000004.1, from coordinate 440,405 downwards.
GTTGAACAGGCCGTCGGAGCTGCCGAAGGCGTACGGGATCATGGCCCCGGTCAGGACCACGGTCTTGCCCGTGATCTGCTCTCCCAGAAGGCGCGCCGTCACTTCCATGGTGTCGGTGCCGTGGGTGATGACGATGCGGTCGCGCGGGCACGAACGGCACTGGGCCAGGATGACCTGCCGGTCGTCGTCGGTCATCTCGAGGCTGTCGACCATCATCAGCGTGCGCACCTCGACGTCGGCGAGGCTGCGGCCGAGCTTCAACATCTCCGCCACGTGCGTGTCCTTGAAGTACAGCGAGCCGTCGCGCTCGTTGTACTCCTTGTCGAAGGTGCCGCCGGTGACGAAGAGGCGGATGGGCTCGGTCATCTGTCGCGTTCCTTTCCCGGGAAAACCAGGCGTTTCAGGCCAGGACGATGACCGCCCGCCGGCCCTCGAGTTCCGGATGCGTCCACAGCCACAGGCGGTACGGGAAGCCGTCGTCGCGGCGCCAGGCCTGCACGACCTCGCCGCCGGCGCGCGGCCCCACGTCTTCCGGCTCGGGCATCGCGGTGATGGTCAGGTGATGGAAGGCCGTGAGGAAGTCGGCCGCCGACTGCCGCCGCAGGATGTGCACCATGTAGGCGATCATGCCGGCGTTGACCGCCCGCTCCTCCTGGTTGACCAGGATGGAGACCACGCGGTCGGTGTCCGAGCCCACGTCCGACCGCAGGCGGTCGCCCACCGCCAGCGAGCGGTCGGTGCCGGCCCCCAGCTCGGCGATGACCCGGCCGTAGGGCTTGCCCACAGGCTCGTGCAGGTCGGCGTAGATCCGGACCAGATGCGGCAGGATCTCGTGCGCCCCCAGCTGGTGGCGCGCCTCGGCGGCCGTATCGCCCGTCGTGACCACATGGCGGAAATCGCGGGCCAGTTCCGGCAGGTAGACGTCACAGCCGGGCAGGGAGGCCGGCTTGCCGGTGCCCGGATCCACGAACAGCAGCGTGCCGGCCATGTCCCAGAGCAGCAGCCCGCCCGGCACCGGCTCCGCTGAATGTGCGTTATCGACAGGCATCCCGAGTCTTTCTGTCCAGTTGGCGACCGGACCGGACTTTGCTAAGCTGCGGGCGGGGGAAGTGCAGGCCACGAGCGGGCCCGACGGGGCCCTGCCTCGGCTTGCAGCAACTATAATACCCGATCCGCCCGCAACAACCAGTTCGGGGAGGGAGAAACCATGGACAAGCCCTGGGGGCGGCGCGCCGCCCTGGTACTGGCCGCCCTGGCCATGCTGTCGGCAGCGACCGTCACGACAGCCAAGGCCGAGGAACTCGAAGGCCTGCTCGAGGACGTGACCGGGCAGTACGCCCGGGCCTACCTGGCGCCGTTCACGCATTCGTTCGGCCCCAACCTCAACGGCGGCATTTTCCACACGGCGGCCATCCCGTCGTCGCGGCTGACCATCGACTTCGGCGTCAAGGTCACGGCCACGCACCTGGCGGAGGAAGACCAGTCCTTCCAGACGGTGATGGAGGATGTCGACCTTTCCGACTACGACAACAGCTTCGCACCCGGCACGACCGGTGACATCGTCATGAGCGGCCCGACCATCTTCGGCAACGACGAGACGCCGGGCACGGTCACCGGCTACGTGAACGGCGTGCAGGTGTTCAGCCAGGACACCATCGAGGGCCTGGTCGACACGCGCTATTCGCCGATGGTGGTGCCCCAGGCCAGCGTGGGCGGCGTGGCCGGGCTGCGCGCCACGGTGCGCTGGCTGCCCGAGATGGATCTGGGCGACGTCGGCAAGACCAAGCTCTTCGGTTACGGCCTGCAGTTCAGCCCCAACGCCTTCATGCCGACGCTGCCCATCGACGTCATGGTCGGCTTCTTCAAGCAGTCGGTCGACGTGGGCACGCTGATCGAGACCGACGCCAACAGCATGTTCATCGCCGCGAGCAAGAGCTGGCCGATGGTGACCGTATACGGCGGCTACGCCAAGGAAGACTCCGAGATCGACATCGCCTACACCTACGCCGCCGAGGATACGGAGGTGGCCTTCACCGTCGACGACACGCAGGAAAGCCGCCTGACCGTCGGCGCCACGCTCAACGTGCTGGCGAAGCTGAATCTCGAAATGGGCCACGGCGACGTGACCACCTACACCGCGGGCCTGTTGTTCGGGTTCTGAGCACCGCCCGGGATGCGTCCCGGGGAAAGGAAGAGCACATGAAGACGATGACCAATGGCCTTCGCGGCCGCTGCGCGCTGACGTTGATGCTGCCGCTGCTGCTGGCAGCGGGGATGTTCCTCGGCGGCTGCGAAAGCGACGCCACCGCCCCGCAGGATCCCGCACCGCAGCTGAGCGAACAGGAGGCGGCCAGCCAGGCCGGCCTCGTGGCCATGGCCGTGGTGCAGGTCGGGCCGGAAGTGATCACATTCAACGAAGCCGGCAAGACCGTCTACTCCAAGTCGTTCATCGGCGACGTGAGCGGCACCATCTACCTGGACTTCCGGATGGGCAGCGCCGACGGCGCCTCGGCCACCTGGGTCAACGGCACCTGGGTGCGCCTGTACACGGCAGCCGGCGAGCCGCTGAACATCCCCATCGGCGAGAGCGGCTCGGCCCAGCTGGTGCTGGACATCAACGCCGCCCTCAACCGCACCCTCAACACGGCCGTGGTGGGCGGCTGCGGCAGCTTCGCCTCGCGCTCGTTCTCGGCGACGTTCTCGTTCACCGCCCTGGCCATCGCCGCGGCCGGCAACTATCCCACCGGCGGCTCGATGACCTTCAACGGCGCGGGCTTCGTTATGACGGTCACGTTCAACGGCACGAACACCGCTACGTTGGTGGTGGAGGGCCATGGTACGTGGTTCATCAACCTCGACACCGGCGCGGTGACGGCGCCGATTTAGGTTCGACGACCGGCGGCGGACTTGCGCCGGCGCAACGCGCCGCACAGAAGCAGGGAAGGGGACCCCTCCGGGGTCCCCTTCCGCATCTCCGCTGCCACGTCTCGGGCTCCAGCCCGGTTCCTTCCCATGTCCGAACCGGACCCGGTCGAATGACCGTGAGTCGCTGGTCCAGCCTGGAGCCTGCGCCCGACACGACTTTGCGCTGCCTGTGATTCAGGACAGGCGGTCGGTCCCGGGCGGGTGACCGTTGCCGTGGCTTTCCGCTAGTGCCGCTCGTTGCGCGGACGCGCCGGGCCCAAAAGGGCCCCGGCGCGGAGCCGTCGCTGCGCCATGATCCGCCCTTGCGCGCGTACGCGCAAGTTGGAATCACGCTGGCGCGTCGTTCAGCGACCGGTGCCGCCGATGATCCCCTGCAGCGTGCCGATCATGCCCTGCAGGTCGTCGGCCAGCGCTGTCATTTCACTGCTCGCGGCGGCCGACTGCTCGGCGCTCGCCGAATTGGCTTCCGTCACGTTGCCGATCTGCCCGATGGCCCCGTTGATCTGCCGCAGCCCCGTGGCCTGCTCGACCGCCGAGCGGCTCATGGCGCCCACCAGGTCGGCGGCGTTGCGAACGCGGGTGCCGATCTCGTCGAGGATCGTCGCCACGTCGCCGGCCACCTCCACGCCGTTGACCGCATTGGTGCGGGACTCGTCCAGCAGGCTGGCCGTCGAACGCGCGGCCTCGGCGCTGCGCTGCGCCAGGTTGCGCACTTCCTCGGCCACCACGGCGAAGCCGCGACCGGCGTCGCCCGCACGGGCGGCCTCGACGGCGGCATTGAGCGCCAGCAGGTTCGTCTGGAACGCGATCCCGTCGATCGTGGTGATGATCTTCGAGGTCTCGTCGGCCGACGTCTTGATGCGCCCGATGGCCGTCTCCATCCGCCCCATGGCTTCATGGGCCCGCCCGGCCGCCTCGCTCGACTCGGTGGTCCGCGCAGGGCGGCCCGCGCTCTCGGCATTGCCCGAAGTCTGCGACGACAGTTCCGCCAGCGACGCGGTGGTCTCCTCGAGCGCCGAGGCCTGGCTCGAGGTGCCGTCGCTGAGCGACTGGCTCGCCTGCGAAATCGCCTTGGCGCTCAGCGCCAGCTTGTTGCTGCCCGCCGCCAGTTCGACCATCAGGTCGGACAGCGGCGCCTTGATGATGCGGTGCAGCAGCAGCCAGGTCAGTCCCGCCAGCAGGCAGACGCCCAGCAGGCTGATGCCGCCGGAGACCAGCATCATGGTGCGCGCCGCGCGGGCCTGGCCGGCCTCGCGTTCGGCGGCGCCGGCAGCCAGGCTCTCGGCAAGGTGCCGCGCGGCCGCGTCGGCCGAAGCGGTCGAGACGCCGATCTCCATCCGCCCGACGGACGCGCCGTCGAACATGAGGTCGTGCCGGTAGGGCTTGATGGCGCCGTCGGCCTTCTTCTCGCACGAGCGCAGAACCATCGGCCCCGTAGAAGTTCACATAGGCGATGTCCGGGTCCTTCATGGCGATACCCGCCATGTTCTCCAGGGCCGTGAAATCGTAGCCTACGACGTACATCGCCGCGATGTCGGACAGCACGCCGGCCAGCGACTGCTCCTTGGCCTCCAGGCCGGCCTGCAGTCGGGCCACCTGCTCGCCTTCGAGTGTCGACAGCAGGCCGGCAGTGCCGTCGGCCTGTTCCTGGAGGCTGCGGCGTGCCTGCAGCACCGACGACGCGCTGGTGCCCGTCTGGATCAGGACGATGGCCGTCAGGATCGCGACCAGGAACTTGGCGGTCACGCCCAAGCGTTGGAACATCAGGTCACCTCTCGTTCTGGAGGCGGCGCCGCCGGTGCGACGCCGCCAAAGGTACCGTGGCGATGCCGCGACCTACTGCACGTCCGCGAACGCGCCGTACTTGATCGTCTTCAGGCAATCACGCACCGGACCGTAGTCCAGCGGGGCAACCCAGCCGTTGATGCCGGCAGCCTTGGCTGCTTCATCGACGGGCTTGAGGGCCATCAGGGAGGCGACGACCTTCTGGACCATCGCCGGATCGGCCTTCGCCGTGGCGGCCAGCGGCCACTCCGGGTACAGCGGCGTCGAATGGAGATAGGGGAACGAGTCCTTCATCTGGTTCAGGACGCGCACATCGGCCAGCTTGATCGTGCCGGCGGCCGCCATGCTCTCGAGCACGTCGCTGCGCACCGTGCCGGCGTCGGCGGCGCCGTTGATCACCGACAGCACCACGTTGTCCTGCTTCTTGCCGATCATGACCTCGGCGCAGTCCTTGTCGGGGTCGATGCCGTTCTCGACGAGAAGCCGCCAGGCCATCTGGCCGCCGCCGAACGACGAGCGCTCGGTGACCATGAACTTGCCCTTGAGGTCGGCCAGCGCCTTGATCGGGCTGGAGGCCTTGACCAGGATGACGCCGCCGAACTGCGTCATGGCCTTGCCGTCCTGCAGGTTGGCCATGGTCAGCACGGCCTTCACGCCCTGCGTCTTCTCCAGCTCCACGTAGAAGGCGGAATTGGCCAGCACCAGGTCCACCTGGCCACCGGCGATGGCGGGCTCGACAGCCTCGAACTTCAGCGGGACGATGGTCACCTTGTCGCCGATCTTCGTCGTCAGATAGGCTGCGGTCGCGCCCCACTGCTTCATGCACTCGGGAGCGCCGCGGTTCGCCAGGACGCCCAGCTTCACTTCCGCGCGGGCATCGCCCGGCAGAACGACGGCGCACAGGAGCAGGAACGTCATCACGACCAGCATCGATTTCCTCATCGCACACCTCACCGGCCACGGTTACCTTGCCCGCCACATCCCCCGGGCCCGGCAGCGCGGGTACCGCCGGTCCGAAGGCAGCATCGGCCATACGCGACGGGACTTAATTGATTTTACCTATTCCAGGCTAAGGGCGCCCGTGACAAGGGCTGCGCGTTGGCCCGAGGCGGCCGCCCTGTTTGCCAGAATGTGCGCCCGGTGCTAGTCTCGTTGCCCGCTGTCCGGGCATCGTGATTCCAGAAAGGCCGCCGTGAACCCGATCCGCCGCTTCCTTGCCGCCGCCGCCGGCGCCGCCTGCCTCCTGGCGGCCTCGACCACGCAGGCCGCCACCCCCGTCCTGCCGCCGACTGTGCCTGCCGGCGGCGGACGCCTGCTGCTGGAAGGCGGCTGGGCGGTGCCGCTGGGCGATCTCGACGACCGCTTCGATGCCACGCCGCGCAGTGCCGGCGCCCGACCCGGTTTCGAACTGGGACTGCGCTGGCGCCTGGGCCTGGACCAGGTGTGGTCGGTGGCGCCTTCTCTCCACTTCCTGGGTTACGGCGACGCGAAGGGCCTCGGCGACGACGGCGAAGACAGTCTGTCGCCGGGTTCGCTGCGCTACGGCGTGGAGTTGCTGGCGGCATCGGCGCGCGAGGGCCTGCAGCCGTTCGTCGGGCTGGAGCCGTGCATCGTCCACAGCCGCCTGAAAGGCCCGGGCAAGGACCACATCACATTGATGGACGCCTCGAGTACCGGACTGGGACTCTCGGCACGCGCCGGCGTGCGGCTCGGCGCCCACGAGATCAGCGTCGTCTACCACGTGAACCGCTTCCGCTCATATGCCTTCTTCCCCGACCTGAGCGAGAAGTCGTTCAACTGGGATACGGTCGTCCTGCGGATCGGCTGGCACCTGCCCTAGGCCGGCTGCGGCCATCCCGACAAGAGGAGCCGCCGGCCCCCGTGACGGGAGCCGGCGGTTCTGTGTTCGCCCGGTGGTCGGGACCGCCGCTAGATGCGGATCGGCTTGCCCGGCTGGCCCGGCGTCCCGGCGTCCGGCGTGTAGGAGTCGCTGGTCTCCGACCAGATGCCCTGGCGAGCCTGGGCGTCGACACCGGCCACGCGGATGCGGTGCGCGTGCCCGACCGTGGCGGCCAGCGTGTAGCTGGTCGTCGACGAGGTGGCCACCTGCGTCCACGTGCCGCCGTCGATGCTCTGCTGGATCACGTAGCTGGTGACGGGCGAGCCCGTGGTCGGGGCCGTCCAGGAGTAGGCAACATTGACGGTCGTGGTCTGGGCCGAAGCCGGCGCCGCCAGCAGGACCATCGTGACAAGGGCCAGGGCCATCGTGGCGTTGAGAATCGAGGTGCGCTTCATCTGGTGCTCTCCTGGCTTCCGCCGCCCGGGGCGGTCCGTGATACGGTTTCCGGTGTTGGTGCGGTCGCGCGTCCGGGCCCGGCGACTCCCGGAAGGTTGCATAGGCGGTGCCACCGGCTCCCGACGCGCCCCGCCCCGCCCTTGCCGGACGAAACCGGCCATCATCAAACGCAGTACGAAATCCCCCGGTTTTGGTGGTGTATCACGGGGCCGCCACCTCGACCGGGCATTCTGCGCGGCGAACCGGCGCCGGCGGCGTTGCGGCGTGCCTGAACGCACGGGCGCCTTGCCGCAGGCGGCCATGTACTCGACATTGAGGCCCACGTGTTCGACATTGGCGGCCAATGCACCGACATTGACGATCATGCAACCCAACTTCAACCGGAGCGTGCCACCGTGAACCAGGCCGTACGTGACCTGTGGCCCGAGCTGGACTGGATCCAGGACGAGGCGCTGCGCGAAGCCACCGCCCGCACCTGGGAACTGGCCCTCGAGCGCAGCCCGCTGAGTGCCCAGGACCTGCAGACCATCCCCTTCACGCTGCTGGTGCCCGGCCTGAAGGTCAGCTTCATGGCGCACAAGCGCTGCGTGGTGCATGTGGCGCGCGACGCCGCCCTGAAGATGAACGAGTTCTTCGGCGCGGACCTGCCGGTCGACCTGGACGTGACCATCGCCGGGGCCATCCTGGCGGATGTGGGGAAGCTGCTGGAATACGAAGTCAGGGACGGCAAGTCGGTGCAGAGCGAGATGGGCCGCTACGTGCGCCATCCGTTCAGCGGCGTCGGGCTGGCCATGGAGGCCGGGGTGCCGCCGCGGGTCTGCCACATCATCGCCGCGCACGCCGGCGAGGGCGACATGGTCAAGCGGACGGCTGAGGCCTATGTCGTGCACCATGCCGATTTCATGACCTTCGAGCCGTTCCGGACCCGGTAGCCGCCAAGTGCCGGCCGGGCAAGAATAGGCTTGGCGACCGTGGCTTTCTGGCTTATCTAGGAGCCGGATCAGCCGAAACCGGGCACCGGGCCGCGCGCCGGCGCGGCAAAGAGATCCGAAGACCGGGCCAACTGAAAGCCGGGGAGGAAGACCATGGCTGACAATACCGACAAGGTCGCGGGGAACGTCGACGGCCAGTTCTACGTGGACAGCAACTGCATCGACTGCGACCTGTGTCGCCAGACCGCGCCGGACAACTTCCAGCGCAACGAGGACGACGGCTACACGTTCGTCTCCAAGCAGCCCGAAAATGACGAGGAAACCCAGGCGTGCATGGACGCCATGGAGGAATGCCCGGTCGAAGCCATCGGCGACGACGGCTGACCGGCGCTTCCCCCGGCGCACGCGCCCGGTTTCGAGTCGGCGGCCCGCCCCGGTGGCGGGCCGCATCATTTTGTGGAAACTTGTGCGCGCCTGCCACGTTGAACGGGCTCTCGAAGGAACAGCGACCCGGCGCGGCGGCACCGCGCCCAACCCCCTGCTGAGGCGCCCGGCACCGGCCGGCCGCATTGAGGAGACCCGATGTCCACCCTGAAGAAGAACCCCCTGGCCGCGCTCGCCCTGCTGGCGATCGGGCTGGCCGTGGGCCTGACCCTGCAGGGCGTGCCGGGCGGTTCGACCGCCACCGCCGCCCCTGAGCTGATTGCCGCCCAGGCTGCCGCCGCGACCGCCGCCCCGGCCGGCGAGCTGCGCTCGTACGCCGACGTGGCCGCCCTCACCATGCCCGCGGTGGTCAACATCGCCACCGACAAGCCGGCCGACGCCGGCTTCCAGCACCCGTTCATGGACGACCCCACGTTCCGGCGCTTCTTCAACATGCCGGACGACGAGAACCACGGCGGCCAGGAGCGCGTCGAGCGCTCGATGGGCTCGGGCATCGTCATCTCTTCCGACGGCTACATCCTGACCAACAACCACGTGGTGGAGAACGCCACCAAGATCAAGGTCACCTTCGAGGGCGACCGCGAGTACGAAGCCAAGGTCATCGGCACCGACCCGCCCACCGACGTAGCGCTGCTGAAGATCGACGCGCACGGCCTGCCCGTGATCGAGGCGGCCGACAGTTCCAAGCTGCGCATCGGCGACCAGGTGATGGCCATCGGCAACCCGTTCGGCGTGGGCCAGACCATCACCATGGGCATCGTCAGCGCGATGGGCCGCAACATCGGCCTGACCGACTACGCCGACTTCATCCAGACCGACGCCTCCATCAACCCGGGCAACTCGGGCGGCGCGCTGGTCAACATGGCGGGCAAGCTGGTCGGCATGAACTCGGCCATCCTCAGCCGCAGCGGCGGCAGCATGGGCATCGGCTTCGCGATCCCGGCCGGCATGGCGATGAAGGTCGTGGGCTCGCTGAAGAGCGACGGCGAGGTCAAGCGCGCCTACCTGGGCGTGCTGCCGCAGGCCGTGGACCAGTCGATGGCCGATTACTACGGCATGGAGAGGCCGCGCGGCGTGCTCGTGGCCCAGGTGAACGACGACACGCCGGCCGCGGCCGCGGGCCTGAAGGAAGGCGACATCATCCTGTCGGTGGACGGCCGCCCCATCAACACGCCCAACGCGCTGCGCAACCTGATCAGCCTCTCGGATGTCGGGCACAGCGCCAACGTGCACCTGCTGCGCGACGGCAAGGAACGCGACATCGCGGTGAAACTGGGCCGGCTGCCGGAAACCGCGGTCGCGACCAACGCGCCCGCTCGTCCGGACAATGTCGAGGAAACCACGCTGGCCGGCGTCTCGGTGCGGCCGCTGAACGACCGCGTGCGGCAGATGGCGGGACTGGACCCCGACGTGAAGGGCCTCCTGGTCGCGTCCGTCAAGGCGACCAGCAACGCCGCCGCCGAGGGGCTGGCCGAGGGCGACATCATCGTCGAGGTCAACCGCATGCCGGTCACCTCGATGGACGAGCTCCAGACCGCCCTCGCGCGCACGCCCGACCGGCCGGTGTTCATGCGGGTGTACAAGCCGCAGGCGAGGCAGAGCGTCTTCCTGGCGGTGCCGCGCTAGCGCGGGCTGTCCAACGAAAGGCCCCGGTGGTCGTCTCCCTGGGGCCGCGGGCCCGTGCCGATGGCGGCGCGGGCCCGCACTTTTTTATGCGCCGATGGGCGTCAGCGGAGACTCCGCGCTCGAGCGGCACAGTGCGTCTGTATACTGAGTACCAATAAATAATCGACATATTTCACTGGTGATCAAACAAAATTTACGCTATATTATCGCCATCGACGATTTCTCGCCGTCCTCCCCGGAAAGCGAGCCCCATATGGCCACGTTGACCCTTCCCGAATTCGCCACCGGCCTGCCCGCCGCCCAGGTCGATGCCTCGTTGCGGGAGGCCCTGGGCGCCTGCGACCGGGCCCGCGAATGTGCCGTGCTCTGGTTCGCCGAGGTCTCGCGACGCGGGCTGTACCGGCAGCTCGGACACGCCAGCCTGCAACTCTACGCCACCCGGGAGCTGGGCTTCAGCGACAACCGCTTCTACCAGTTCAAGCGCCTGGCCGATGACCTGGAGCGGTTGCCGGCCCTGCGCGGGGCCGTCGAGACCGGCGAGATCGGCTGGACCAAGGCCCTGCAGGTGGCACGCGTGGCGACGGAAGCGACGCAGGCCGCGTGGGTCGCGAAGGCGGCGACGACGGGGCGGCGGGAGTTGGAGCGGCAGGTGCGGCAGGCGCGGAAGCGGCGGGCAGTTGCGCCGGCGCAACTGGCGTTCGACACGGCCGGGGTGCCGTCGGGCGTCGCTGATGCCGCGCCTTTGGACGCCGAGCCGCCCACCACGATCAGCCTGCGGGCCGACGGCGTCCGGCTGGCGCGGCTCGAAGCGCTGGTCGAGAAGGCGCACAAGCTGGGCCTGGCGCCGGCCGGCGCCGACCGGCTGGACCTGATGCTGGCTGCGCTGGAATCCCTGGTGTCAGGCGCCGGCGGCGAAGGTGCACGTGCGGCCGGCCCCACCGCGCAGATCATCATCCAGCAATGTCCCGATTGCGAGCGCGCCGCGGTCACGACCAGCCGCGGCGAGAAGCGGGTTGCGCCGGCGCAACTCGCGGCGCTACGTGAGGCGGCCCGGCGGGCCGAACCGCGCGACCATCCCGCCCTCGGTGCGCGCTGCCGTGCTCGCGCGCGACCGGCACCGTTGCTCGTCGCCTGGTTGTCGATCGACGCACTTTCTCGAGGTTCATCATGTGACGCCGCGCGGGCAGGGCGGATCGAATCGGGCGGAGAACCTGGTCACGTTGTGCAGTCGGTGTCATGGGTTCGTGCATGAGAGAGGCGGGGCCGCCGTGCAGGTGCTGGCAGTTGCGCCGGCGCAAGTCGACGCGGGCTGAGGTATGGCGCTGCGTTCCATCACCAACTGACGCGCTCCGGTGTCTTGACGCCAGCCACGTGCCCGGCGATCCACGGGCAGGCACATTCCTTTCAGAAGGCTCCGATTCCGCCCGGGCGAGTGCGGCGTTGCAACAGGCAACCTCATGCCCGATTGCGCCCATTGGTGTGCGACGGAGGATACACGCGTGCAAGATCAAGACCGTCAACCGCCCACGACAGAGAGCTCCTTGGATGTCACCGCGGACGACCTGTTCCGGCGGATAGCCGATATCATCAACGCTGCCCGTGGCAGCGTGGCGCGGGTGGTGAACTCGGCCATGGTCCAGGCTTATTGGGAGATCGGACGGCAGATCGTCGAGGTCGAGCAGCAGGGGGATCAACGTGCAGGTTACGGGGAGCAGGCATTGGCGGGGCTCTCGGAGCGCCTGACCCGGTGTTTCGGCAGTGGCTTCAGTTTGCCGCTTCTCAGACGGATGCGGCAGTTCTATCAAGTCTACCCTGCTACCGCGCATCAAGCACCGGACGCAGTCGATATTGATACTCAACAAATTGGTGCCGCACTGCGGAGCGAATTGCCGTCCGCGGCACAACCACAATTCCGCCAGGAACTTGGCTGGACCCACTACCGCTTGTTGATGACCGTTGCCAGCTCCGCCACCCGCTCATTCTACGAAACCGAAGCGGCCCGCGAAGGCTGGTCTTGCCGTGAACTCGAGCGCCTGATCGCTTCCCACCTTCACGATCGCCTGGCCGCCAGCCGCGACAAGGATGTTGTCCTCGCGCTCGCCCACCAGGGCCAGGAAGTCATCGCGCCACGGGACGTCGTGAAGGATCCGCTCGTCCTGGAATTCCTCGGCCTTCAGGAGCGCCCTCATTGGCGTGAGCGCGACCTCGAGCAGGCCATCATCGACCATCTTCAGGAGTCCATGCTCGAGCTCGGCAAAGGGTGCAGCTTCGTCGCGCGGCAGAAGCGCATCACCCTCGACGGCGATCACTTCTTCGTCGATCTCGTGCTCTACAACCGACTGCTGCGCTGCTTCGTGTTGATCGACCTGAAGCTCGGGAAGCTGACCCACCGTGACCTCGGCCAGTTGCAGATGCAAATGGCGAATGTATGTGAACTGGTACGACCGCACCCAGCGCGAAGCCCACGAGGAACCGACCGTCGGCATCGCGCTGTGCTCGCGCAGGAACGATGCCGTGGTGCGCATGACGCTGCCCGAGGGAGAGAAACGGATCGTCGCGGCGCGGTACGAGGTGTTGTTGCCGAGTGCGAAGGAACTCGAAGCAGCGGTCAAAGAAGGCCGGCACGCGGCCGAGCGGCAACACCCGCCCGGACGCGAACCGGCCCCTTGACCAAACCCTCACGGCTTCGCGATCGCCGCCACCGTCTCGGCCAGCAGCGCGTTGAACCCGGCGGGGTTCTCGCGCATGAGGAAGTGCCCGCACTTGGGCAGCACGCGCAGTTCGTAGCGCGGCACCAGCGCCTTCATGGGCGCGGCCTGGGTCGGCTGCAGGTCGGCGCTGACGCACATCAGGGGCACCTTGAGTTCGGCCAGGCGCACCGTGGCGCGGTCCGAGAACCAGCGCAGCAGTTCGCGGATTGCGCTCATACCCACGGCGGGCGGTGCCGAGGCCATATCCGCGGCAATGCCCGCCGCCAGCGCGCTGTCGGCGCCGGCCGGGAACATGCGCAGCACCCAGTTGGTGACGCTGGGCTTGAAGTCCGCCTCGAACGGGGCCAGGAAGGTGTCGACGGCCTGCTGCGGCAGCTTCAGGTTCACGTTCTGGAAGTTGTCGATGCCGACCAGGCCGGCCACGCGGTCGGGCGCCGCCAGTGCGGCCTCGACGACGACCGGGCCGCCCATCGAGTGCCCTACCAGCACCGCCCCCTTCAGGTCGAGCTGCTGCAGCACGGCGGCCACGTCGCCGCCGAACGACTCCATCGTGTAGGCCTTGCGCTCCTGGCCCGAGGCGCCGTGCCCGGCCAGGTCGATCACCACCACGCGGTGCGTGGCGGCGAAGTGCTTCACCTGCTCGTTCCAGTAGGTGCCGTCGCAGCTCCAGCCGTGGACGAAGACCAGTGCGGGAGCCCCCTCGCCCTGGTCGGTGAAGTGGATGGCGACGCCATCGGGCGCGGTGGCCGTGCCGGTGGAGGCGAACGCCGCGGGGGTGGCGGCCAGTGCGGCAACTGCGGTCAACAGCAACAACATGGCGCGCGCACTGAGTCGGGTCTGCAGTGACATCTCGAAGTCCTTCCAGGCTCGGGACCGGGTTGGGTTTGCCGGAAATGGTGCACGCTGCCGCACCGCAGGACAAGGAGATGCAACGAGACGAGGGCGGGATTGTTACAAGATAATCACCACCTTCCGTGTTGTGTTTGGTGTCCGGCTCTGTCATGATCACGCCTGGCACGACGGTGGCGATCGATCCCTGCTCACGCCGCCGCCGCCGGCCCGGGCCCCGCACCAGCGGAGCTGCAACCCCCACCCTCCAGGAGAGAACATGTCCCGACCCCGTTTCTCGTTCCTGGCGCTGGCAGCCCTGCTGCTGACGCTGTGCGCCGGACTCGCCTTCGGCGCGGAGGATACATCACCGCGGCAGTTCACCCCCGTCCAGTTCGGTTTCACGACCGACGCCGAAGAGACCCTTCCCTACATGCCCGACCGGCTGCTCGTGCAGATCCGCGAGGGCAGCATGGCCAAGTCGCTTCTGGGTATCTCGCTGGAGAAGGGCGCGCGCGCGCCGCAGGCCCAGACCGGCCTGGCGCCGCTCGACGAACTGGCGCAGGACGCCGGCATCGTCAGCATCGAGCGCCCCTACATCCGCCTGCAGAACGCCGACAAGGCCGCCTCTTCGGGCATGGACCGCTGGTTCATGTTCAGCTTCGAGGAAGTCGAGAACCTGCCGGCTCTGGCCGACGAGTTCGCCGCGCTGGAAGACGTGCAGGAAGTGTCGCTGGACTGGCGCGCCTACCCGATGGTGACGCCCAGCGACCCGTACTACACCGCCAACTGGGGCCACAACAACACCGCCCAGCTGCCCGGCCTGGACTGGGGCGGCACCTACGACCACACCCTGGCGACGACCGTCGGCACCGTGGGCTTCGACGCCAACGCGCCGCAGGCCTGGGATGCCTCGCAGGCCTTCGGCTCGGCGAGCATCGTGATCGCCATCATCGACAGCGGCGTCGACATGGAGCACACCGACATCCGCAAGGTGACCGGTTACGACTTCGGCGACAACGACACCAACCCCGACGACAACGCCACGGGCGCCGGCCACGGCACCTGCTGCGCGGGCGTGGCTGCGGCCATGAACAACGGCGTGGGTGCGGTGGGCGTGGCTGCAGGCTGCAGCATCATGCCGCTGAAGGTCGCCAACAGCGCCGGCTCGATGTTCTTCAGCGCCATCCAGAATGCGCTGTACTATGCGGCCGACAACGGGGCCGACATCATCAGCATGAGCCTGGGCGCGGCCATCTCGACCGACGCCGCCACGAACACTGCCATCCAGTATGCGTACAACGCGGGTTGCACCATCCTGGCGGCGACCGGCAACGAGAACAAGACGGTCATCAGCTACCCGGCCATCAACACCTACGTGATCGGCGTCGGTGCGGCTTCGCCGTGCGGCGACCGCAAGCGCAGCTCGAGCCTGTCGACCGAGGTCAACACGGGCGTCAGCACCGACCCCCGCGGCTACACCTGCGACGGTGAGCGCTGGTGGGGATCGAGCTACGGCGTGACGACGAAGGACGCCGCCGGCGCCGTGGACATCCTCGGCCCGACGATCCTGCCGACCTGCGACATCGTGGGCACGGGCGGCTATCGCAGCGGCGACATCGAGCCGTTCTTCAACGGCACCAGCTGCGCCACGCCGTACGTGGCGGGCGTGGCGGCGCTGATCAAGTCGGCCAACCCCTCGTACACGCCGGCGCAGGTGCGCGCGGCGCTGGTCAACAGCGCCCGTGACGTGACCAACGCCGAGTCGGGCACGGGCTGGGATCGCTATGCTGGCTACGGCCTGGTCGACGCGCAGGCGGCCGTGGGCGGCACGGGCCCGGTGGCTCCGGTCGCTTCGTTCACCGGCACGCCCGTCAGCGGCAACGCGCCGCTCAACGTGGTCTTCACCGACGCCTCGACCGGCTCGCCGACGAGCTGGAGCTGGACGTTCGGTGACGGTGGCACCTCCACCGCGCAGAACCCCAGCCACACCTACACCGCCGGCGGCACCTACACGGTGGCCCTGACGGTGAGCAACACGGCGGGCTCCAACACCCAGACGCGCACCGGCTACATCACGGTGACGACGGGTTCGGCGCCGACGGCGAACTTCACCGGCACGCCCACCACGGGCGCCGCGCCGCTGGCGGTCGTCTTCACGAACACCTCCACCGGCTCGCCGACGAGCTGGAGCTGGACGTTCGGTGACGGCGGCACCTCCACGGCGCAGAGCCCGAGCCACACGTACGCCGCCACCGGCACCTACACGGTGTCGATGACGGCCACGAACGCGTTCGGCTCCAACACGCTGACGCGCACGGGCTACATCACGGTGACGGCCTCGACCGGCACCTGGCAGACGATCACGTACGACACGTTCGAGTCGAGCATGGGCACCTGGACCGACGGCGGCGCCGACATGTCCCGCTACACGGGCACGACCTACTCCCACGCCGGGCGCGGCTCGGCCGACATCCAGGACAACGGCGGCGCGGCCTCGTCGTTCTACCACACGCTGGGCTACAACGTGTCGGCTTACGTCGACCTGAAGGTGGACTTCTACTTCCGCTCGGTGAGCATGGAGACCGGCGAGGACTTCTACGTCGAGTACTTCAACGGTTCGGCGTGGGTGACCGTGGCGCGGCTGGTTGCCGGCACGAACTTCACCAACACCGGCTTCTACCACTCGACGCTGAGCATCCCGAAAACCACGTTCGCCTACCCGACGAACGCGAAGCTGCGCTTCCGCTGCGACGCGAGCGACAACTCGGACGACATCTACATCGACGAGATCCGCTTCAGCGGCCTGACCGCCAGCGGACTCGAGGCCGGCCGCGAGGCCGGGCTGCCCGCCAACCTGGTGGCGCTCGACCAGAACCAGCCGAACCCGTTCAACCCGGTCACGCAGATCAAGTTCAGCCTGCCGCGCGAGAGTGCCGTCACCCTGACGGTGTACAACGTGCGCGGCGAGGCCGTGGCGAAGCTGGCCGACGGCACCATGTCCGCCGGCGAGCACGCCATCACCTGGGATGCGACCGACCACGCGAGCGGCGTCTACTTCTACCGCCTGGAGGGCCCCGGCTTCTCCGAGACGCGGAAGATGACGATGGTCAAGTAACCGAAGTGGTTTGACGAATTGGGAGGAGAACTCCCGGGGAGCCCCGGCCGGAGACGGCCGGGGCTTCGCTTTGGATAAGTCAGCGCGATGCGTCCTGCTTGCCGGCAGTCTCCAGCGATCCCTTCATCAGCGGCAGCACCCGCCCCCACGCGTTGTCGAAGTAGGCGTAGGTGATGTCCCAGTCGGGGCCCTGGCCGAAGCCCAGGTGCGTCAGGCGCACGCGCGTGGTGGCGGGCGTCAGCGCCTCGGTCTCGACGACGACCCAGGTGCGCCGTTCGCGGGTGGCCTGGTCGGGCGGCGCGTTCCAGGTGAAGCTGACCATGCGGTCGGGGATGTAGCTGAGCACCTGGCAGCCGTTGCTGCCGATCTTCCCGTCGAACAGCCACTCGTAGCGGCCGCCGATCTCGAGGTCGAGGTTGGCGCGGCCGCTCGGGTCCATCAGCTGCTGCCAGGCCGCGGCGTCGGTCCACAGGGCGTAGGCGCGGGCGGCCGGCACGGCGATCTCGATCTCCTTCGTGAACGAGCGCAGTTGCGGGCCGCGCGCATCGAAGAGCGTCGGGTCGATGGGCAGGGCGGCTGCCGTCGCATTCACGACCATCAGGCCGGACAGCGCCACGGCCAGGCAGAAGACTCTGGTTGCGACGCGAAGGGTCAACGGGCGCATCGGAACTTCCTTTCCCCGGAAGCGGTTGAACTCAGTTTCCCCGGCGCGACTGTTCGCCGCGATTCTTCAGGATCAGGTAGATCTGCCGGAACGCGGCCGCCAGCCCCCACAACATGCCGGCCAGCGACGGCCACGGCTTGCCGCCCAACACGCGCTCGGCGCCCAGGCCGAGCAGGTAGCCGATGGCCGGCCCCGCCAGGAGCATCATCGGGATGATGGTGTAGGCGCCGATGTCGCGCGCACGGCGGCCCGCCTCCTCGTTCGCCGGCACGTTCGGGAGCTTGAAGCCGACGGGACCGCCCCCGCGCTCGCGCTGGTCGCGGCGCAGGCGACGGCGCAGGTCCTCGACGCGGGCCGGATCGGGCGCCTCGGGAAGTTCGCGACGCGCAGGCGGCGGCGACGCGTTGTCATGGCGTTCGTCGTCAGTCATGGTCATGTCTTTCGGCTTCGTCCACGTAGGCCGGCCCGGTCTGCAGCCGCGGGTCGTCCACCGGCCCGCCCACCGTGAAATGGTAGAGGCTTTGCCAACTGGGGTCCACCAGTCCGATGGCCCGGTGCACCTCGTCGTCGAAGAAGCAGCCGATGCCGGTGCCGCGCAGGCCGGCCGCCTCGGCCTCCAGGTAGAGCAGCTGGCCCACGGCGCCCGTCTCCTGGAACAGGCGCGGCCAGGCCCAGGGGCCGCGCTGCGTGAGCGCCGCATCGAACCGCGCCAGCAGGCCCGCGCTGAAAGCCCCGTCGGCGGCGATCTCCTGCCCGCAGCTGACCTGGCGCGCCGCTTCGCGCAGGTCGCCCGTGCCCAGGTGGAACAACGGCAGGCTGTCCGGGCAGCCGGGCGGGCGCTTCCAGGTGAAGTCGGCGCGCAGCGCCGCGCGCAGAACCGGTTCGTGATCGGGCGCGCGGCAGAGCAGGTAGAGTCCGGGCGCCACCTCGTCGACGCGGTGCACGAGCAGCAGCACCGAGACGTCGATGTCCGGCCCGGTCGCACGCTGCACCGGGTCTTCGGGCGCGGGCATCAGCGCGGCCAGCAGGCGGAAGAACGCGGGCGCCGACAGGGTGGTACGGCCGTCCATGGCCACGGCGCTGCGGCGGGCGCGGATGAGGGTCGAGGCGTCGAGGGTGCGGTCGGGGGTGGTGACTGTGGCCGTCATCGCGCCACCAGCACTTGCGCCGGCGCGAGTCGGCGCCGACCACACGGCTTCGGCCGGCGCCTCCACCGCCTGCACCATCGCCGCGATGACCGGCCACGGATGGTGGCTCTCGCTGAGCCGGTTCGCCGTGCCCAGCCATCGCGCGGGCAGCGGCGGTTTCACGCGCAGGCTGCCGCCGGGCCACGGGCCGGGGACCACGGCGAGCAGCGCGTCGGCGTGCTCGAACTCGTGCTCGTCGCGGGTGTCGAGTCCCAGCAGGGCGGCCAGTTCGCCGGTGCCGACACCTTCGAGGCGTCGCGCCGTCCAGCCCAGGCGCGCCGCGGCCAGGCCCACGCAGGCCAGCGCGTGGCCGGCGTCGTGCTGGCAGTAGCGGAAGGCGCGCTCACCGTACTTCCAGGCCTCGCGCCACGGGATCGAGGTGAGCGCGAACAGGAACGAGCCGGCGGGCAGCCCGGCGGTCGCAGGATCGAAGCGTTCGCCGGGGCCATCCCCCCACACGCCGCGCAACTCCAGGGCGTGGCGATCGGGCGCGTAGTGGTGCACGCCGTCGGCTTCGATGAGCCAGCCTTCGGTCGGGTGCAGGTTGCCGCTCGAGGGATTCACGCGCAGCGCCCAGCGCGAGGCAACCTCGCCGCCGGGGCCGCGCACCTGCTTCCAGGCCGACAGGGCCAGGCTGTGAAAGAGGAAATCGCCGAGTGAGGCAGACGTCACTTCCACGGGCGCGCCTGCCGCGCCGGCGCGCACCGCATCCCAGGTGGGGACGGCCGCCGCCACGCCGGCCGGCGGCAGCAACCGCACCGGCGCCCCCGCGAACCGGCGGAACGGGTCGGGCTGGTTGGCCCAGTCCAGCCAGCCCAGCGAGCGGGCATAGCGGTGGGGATGGTGCTTCGTCGCCTCGTGGTACTGGCGGACCGTGTCCCGGGCGGTGGTCATGGCGGGGTGCTTCCTGTCGTTTCCGGTCGCTACCGGTCGTTTCCGGCGGTTGCGGGCCAACCTCTGCCGTTCGGGCGGATCCCCGGCCGGCGGACCGACCGCCGTTGATAACGTGATCCATTCGCAAGAATTTGAGTAAAACAGCCGGATTTCCGGTCGATCCATTGCGCGGAACCGTGACAGACCCGGGAGGGCCTGGCCTTGTCGTCGACTACGAAAACCCCGGACTCGCCCGCCGACGGTGCCCTGACACCGTCGCTGGCGCCGGAGCATGCCGAGCTGCTGGTGGCGCTGGACCGCATGCTGACGGTCGGCTCCTACTATCCGCCCGGACATGAAAAATACCGCCAAGTGGCGGCCGCCGCCCATCGTGCCGTCGTGCTCGCGGCCGGGCCGCAGGGCATTGCCGCCATCGAGGTGAACGAACCGGGCCTGACGATGGGCCCATCGTTCGCGGCGGCGGACAGCCGCGAGGCGAAGCGCCTGCACAAGCTGCTGATGCCGCTCGACGTGGCGCTGCTCGAGATCGACACCGCCGCCAGTGCCGAGGATCTGCACGCGGCCCTGCTCGTGCTGAAGAAGCAGCAGTCGGAACTGGGCTCGTCGCGCACCTACCGCACCATCGAGGTGACGGGACTGCCGGCCTCGGTGCGCGTGACCAGCCGCCAGCTCTACGTGAAGATGCGCCACAAGCTGGTCGGCAGCGGCGGCACGCGGCCGAACATCGACGCCTTCGACCCCAACACCATTCCCGATGCGCTGCTCGTGGCGACGCCGGACGGCCAGCACCTGGAGCGCGAGTTCCTGGCCGTGGTGCGCGGCATCATGACGGGCGCCGACCCGACGAAGCTGCAGCGGCTGCACGAGACGCCCATCGACAAGATCACGCAGGCGCTGGGCGAGTGGATTCCCGATGCGGCGATCCGTGCGATGAAGGACATCATCGACCGGCTGGCCGAGACCAATTCCGACCCGATGGTGCTGGAGTCGCTGGTGGGCCACGCCAAGAAGGCGCTGGACCTGACGGGCGATGCGGAACTGGTCGAGCTGGCGTTCCAGCGGCTGCGCGTGGAGCGCGAGGTGAAGGGCGAGTCGCGCCCGCTGCTCGAGGGGCGGCCGAAACCGAAGGGCGTGAAGCGCACGCCGGTCGTCTACACGATGACGCGCGCCCAGCTGGGCGAGCTGGTGGACGAGGTCACGGCCACCGTGAAGCCGATCGAGGACCTCAACGCCCAGACGAACGCCGACTGCCTGGGCATCTGCTACCAGATCCTGGCCTCGGCGCCGTCGGCCGAGCTGACCGGCTACGTGATGCACCTCATGGAGACGATGGTCTCCAACGAGAACTACTCGCTGCGCGACCTGGAAGTGGCGCGCGATGCGCTGCGCTCGGCCTTCCAGCAGGGGTGGAACGACCGCACGGCGGAACTGGCGCGCACGCTGCTGGAGCCGATGCGGCTGGTGCGGCCGGAGAAGCTGGGCTGGCTGTGGCTGGCCGTCTGGGAAGGCCTGCTCGACAAGGAGCACAAGGAGGCGGCCTGGCCGTTCCTGATCAACGACATGCTGCTCGGCATCGCCTGGGATGACGACACCGGCCGCCTGCAGCTGTACAGCGAGCTGACCGACCTCGACACGCGCGACCGACTCGACCTGCTGGCGCGCCTGGAGACCCTGCCGGCGCTCCGCGACAAGACGGCTGACGGCGACATCTTCGACGCGCCGGCGCCGCTGCTCTACCCGGTGTACCGCCTGCTGCTGCGCTCGTCGCTGAGCGAGCAATTCGGGCCGCGCCTGCTGACGCGACTGGCCATCCAGGATGCCCACCCGCTGGTGTCGCAGCTGCTGTCGTCGCTGGGCCACTACGACCGCGGCCACGTGAAGCTCTACCAGGCCATGCTCGACCAGGGCGTGGGCGAGCGTGTCACGACGGCGCTGGCCGACCAGGCCGGCCGCTACCTGCGCGGCATCGTCACGCGGCTCGACGACAGCGAACTGGCGCTGCCGTGGGTGCCGGGGGCCATCGCGTGGCTGAGCCGGCTGCGCGTGGGCGGCGCGAAGGAGATCCTGCGCGACATCGTCGAGGACAGGCGCTGGCTGTTCATCCCGGTGTGGCCGGGAGAGGCGCGCGAGGCCGCGCGCGAGGCATTGGAGCAACTCCAGGGTGCGCAAGGGGTGGCGAAGGTCCGGGACGAGGGCACCGCGAAGGCCGAAAAGAACCCCGGCGACGACGACGCGACGCCGCAGCAGGAGCCATGACGTGACCACGACGTTCAGCGACCTGATCATCCTGCTGTCCAGCGGCATCAACCAGCGCCGCCTGTACTTCGACGCGCACCCGAAGGTGAAGACGCTCGGCCGCGACTTCGCGGCCAAGCTGGACAGCCTGCTGCGCGAGTCGAACGAGAGCGCGTTCTTCTTCGGCGTGCTGAACGGCAAGTTCATCCGCGACGGCCGCTTCCTGGTGGGACCTTCGATCGCCGGGCGCAGCCTGATCGAGTTCGCCGAGCGGCTGGGCTGCGGCGGTTTCCTGTTCCAGCAGCACGTGACGGCCGACGAGGTGGCCGCCTTCTTCCGCCTGGCGGCCGGGCTGCGCGATCGCACGGGCTCACTGGACGAATCGATGGCGATGCTGCGCGCGGAGGGCATCCGCCTGATCGAGCTGACGCCGCATTTCCGGCAGGCCGAGGCCGGCCAGTCCGTCGACCAGATCGACTTCTCGACGGTGGACCCGTCGCTGATCCAGTTCGACTTCTCGGAGGACGACGAGGACGGCGAAGGCGGGCTGGGCCGCTCCATCCAGAACGACCTGGCGCCGCTGCTGCCCATCTTCCAGTCGATGTACGATACCGTGGCTGCCAACCAGGCCACCGTGAACCGCGACATGGACCTCGACTACGTACGCACCCAGACGGTGAGCGAGCAGCTGCAGGTCAAGGCCGACCGCGAGACGATGGACATCATGAACCTGATGCGGTACCCGGACTACGACAGCTACACGATCGGGCACTCGGTGCGCGTGTCGACGCTGGCGCTGACGGTGGGCCGCGAGATGGGCTGGCCCGAGCACATGCTGGGCGAACTGGCCAGCGCCGGCCTGTTGCACGACCTGGGCAAGGCCAAGGTGCCGGACGAGATCCTCTACAAGCCGGGCAAGCTGGACGCCGAGGAGCGCAAGCTGGCCGAGTCGCACGCCGACATCGGAGCCCGCTTGCTGATGGCGCGGCCCGACGTGAGCCCGCTCGTGGTGGCCGGCGCCTGGGGCCACCACATCCGCCACGACGGCGGCGGCTACCCGAAGATGCCGAAGTGGGCCGTGCTCAGTCCCATCGCCGGGCTGATCCAGGTCTGCGACGTGTTCGAGGCGCTGACCGCCGCCCGCCCCTACAAGAACCCGATGCCGCCGCGGCGCGCCTTCGAGATCATCCTGAAGGACCGCACGGCCTTCAACCCCAACGCGCTGGTGGCGCTGATCCGCGCCGTGGGCCTGTACCCGCCGGGCAGCGAAGTGGTGCTGAACGACGGCAGCCGCGGCTACGTGACCGCGCGCGGCGCGAAGTGGGACAGCCCGCTGGTGCGCATCACGAAGGACAAGACCGGTCGCCGCCTCGAGCGCGACGACCAGTTCCTGATCGACCTGAACGACAACAGGAAGCTGGAAGTGGCGGACTTCCTGTCGGTCAACATCGACGCGGACGGCAATCCGGTGGCGGCGGCACCCGATCCGGAAGAGGGCGGCCCGCGGTCGATCGAAGACGTGTTCTCGGAAGCGACCCGCTAGGGCGCCGCCGCCTGCCCCTCGGAACGTATCAAATGTAAATATTCGGTGAATTGCCGCCCGGCGGCTGGACACGCGCCGCGGCCTTATATTGAATAGTATCTTCCACCGGCAGATCCTGCGACACACCGGAAAGCGGTGGGGCCACCCGTGAAGAACATCGCCGCCATCGACGCCGGCTCGAACGGGATCCGCATGGCCGTGGCCCGCCTGGGCCCGGACGGCCAGGTGCAGAACCTGAGTTCCGTGCGTGCCCCCGTGCGCCTGGGCGCCGACGCCTTCGCGCAGGGCCAGATCACCGAGCCGACGATGCAGGCGGCGACCGACGCCTTCGTCCGCTTCCAGAAATCCGCCGCCGACCTGATGGTGACCGACCTGCGGGCCGTGGCCACGAGTGCCCTCCGCGAGGCCCGCAACAGCGATGTGCTGGTCGACCGCATCGCCCGCGAGTCCGGCATCCAGGTCGAGGTCATCAGCGGCGAAGAGGAATCCCGCCTTATCCACCTGGCGGTCAGCAAGGTTGTCGAGTTGCGCGACCGGCGGGCCATGCTGATCGACATCGGCGGCGGCAGCGTCGAGGTGACGCTCACGGAGGGCGAGAACATCGTCTCGTCCGAGAGCTACCGCATGGGCACGGTGCGCCTGCTGCAGAAGTTCTCCGCCGAGGGACGCTCGCGACCATCCTTCAATCGCATGGTGAAGGAGTACGCGGGGGCGACCCGGCGACGGCTCGACCACGAGATCGGCCGGCAGGGTGTCGACCTGTGCATCGGCACGGGCGGCAACATCGAGGAGATGGGCGAGCTCGCCAAGAAGCTGTTCCGCCGCGAGTCGGCGCGAATGATCACGCTGAAGGATCTCGCCGAGCTCGTCGAACTGCTCGGCGGCATGACCGCGCCCGAGCGCGCCGCGCGGTTCAACCTGCGTCCGGATCGCGCCGACGTCATCATGCCGGCCGGGGTGGTGCTGCAGAGCCTGGCGCGCACGGCCGGCGTGCGCGAGGTGCTGATCCCGGGTGTGGGGCTCAAGGACGGCCTCCTGTGGGATCTCGCGGCTCAGGCGTCGCCGCGCCCGCCGCGGCGCGAGCAGGTGTGGTCCTCCGCCCGGCACCTGGGCGAGAAGTACGAGCTCGATACCGAGCACGGCGAGGTGGTGGCCGACCTGGCCATGCAGATCTTCGACCAGACCGCCCCGCTCCACGGCCTCGGCGCCGAGGATCGGCTGGTGCTGGAAGTGGCGGCACTGCTCCACGATGTCGGCTACTTCGTGAACGCCATCGATCATGACCGGCACGGGCACTACCTGCTCGAGAACAGCTTCCTGTTCGGCCTGTCCGAGCGGCAGCAGGCCGTGGTCGCCAATATCGTCCGCTACCACCGCAAGACGGCGCCCACGCTGGAGCACGGCCACTTCAAGGCCCTGTTGCCGCGCGACCGCCTGCTCGTCAACAAATTGTGCGCGCTCCTGCGCCTGGCCGACGGCATCGACACCGGGCACGCCGGGCGCGTGCGCCGCGTGACGCTGCAGCGAGCCAAGTCGCGGTGGACGCTGGTCCTCGAAGAGGAAGGCGACCTGGCGCTCGAGAAGTGGACCCTGACCAAGCGGCGCATGCTGTTCCAGGATGTCTTCGGCGTCGAACTGGCGATCGCGTGAGGTGGTCATGACGGAAGCCGACCAGACGGAAACGGGCCGGACCGAAGCCAGACAGGTCTTTCTCGACGCCTTCGACCAGCGTCGTGAAGTCTTCATCGCGCGCCTGAAGACCTGCCGCGAGGACTTTTCGGAAGCGGCCGTCCACGACCTGCGGGTGGCGGCGCGGCGACTCATCGCCTTTGTCGAGGTGGCGCAGCTCCTGACCGGATCCGAGCGGCCGTCGCGGGCGCGCCGGCAGCTGAAGGACCTGATCGACGGCTTCGACGACCTGCGTGACACGCAGGCCATGCAGGCCCGGCTCGACGACCACGCCCGCGAGGAGCCGACCATCCTGGCCCTGCGTGAACGGTTGCTGACCCAGGAGCAGGAGCTGCTCCGGAAGGCCCGCCGCGACGCGCGCACCTTCGACACCCGGAAGCTGAAGGACCGCCTGAAGCGCCTGCGGGCGCAGGTCGACAAGAGCGTGGCGAAGCCGGCCCCCGGGTTCGACCCCTTTACGTCGGTGGACGAGGCTTTCGCCCGCGTGTGCCGGCTCGATGTCGCCGCGCGCCCCGAGGACACGGCCGGCATCCACAAGGTGCGCCTGGCCTTCAAGAAGTTCCGGTACCGGTTCGAAATCGTGTACACGGCGCTGCCGGCGCTGCCGGCCGACTATCCGGCCCGGCTGCACACCTACCAGACGATCGTCGGCCGCGTGCAGGACGCCGAGACGTTCCTCGCGCTGACCCGCGAGTGCGCCGCGCTGGATGAGACGTTCGACCCGGCGCCGGCCCTGGCCTTCTACACGCGCCTTCGCGCCGAGGCCATCGACGACTGGCTGGCCAATCGCCGCGCGCTCGCCGCCTTCTGGCGCCCGGCGCCCGACAAGCCGTTTCCCTGGCTGGCCAGGCGCCCGCGTCGGCGGAGTAGCCCGCAATGAGCCGTTCCACCAAGGTACCGGCCCTGGATGACCCGCGGCTGTACATCAACCGCGAGCTCGGCCTGCTCGAGTTCCAGCGTCGCGTGCTCGAAGAGGCGCAGGACGAACGGAACCCGCTGCTCGAGCGCGCCAAGTTCCTGGCCATCTTCGGCTCGAATCTCGACGAGTTCTTCATGGTGCGCGTGTCCGGCATCCGCCGGCAGGTCCTGTCGCGCATCGTAGCCAGGACTCCCGCGGGCATGACGCCGCGCGAGGAACTGGCCGCCATCCGCCGGCTCTCGATCGAGCTGTATGCCACGGCCCAGGGCTTCCTGCGCCGCAAGCTGCTGCCCCGGTTGGGTCGTGAAGGCGTCCACATCCTCGACTATGCGCGCCTGAACGCCACGCAGCGGGCCCGCGCCGACAGCTATTTCCGCGAGATGATCCACCCGGTCCTGACGCCGCTGGCGGTGGACCCCGGCCACCCGTTTCCACACATCTCGAACCTGAGCCTGAACCTTGCCATCGTCGTGCGCGACCCGAAGGGGAACGAGCGCTTCGCGCGGCTGAAGGTGCCGGACACGCTGCCGCGGCTGGTGCCGCTGCGCAGGTCGTCGGGCGGCGAGCGCCGTGACGGAACGCTGCCCCGGCACCACTACTTCGTGTGGATCGAGCAGGTGATCGAGGCGAACCTGGCGCCGCTCTTCCCGGGCATGGAGGTCGTCTCGGCGCACCCGTTCCGCGTGGTGCGCGATGCGGACATCGAGATCCAGGAGATCGAGGCCGACGACCTGCTCGAGACGATGCAGCAGGGCATCCGGCGCCGGAAGTTCGGTTCGGTGGTGCAGGTGGCAATCTACGAGAACATGCCGGCCAGCGTGCGCGAACTGCTCCTCGAGAACCTGGAGGCGCGCGCTTCCGACCTGTTCGTCATGCAGAGCCCGCTCGGCCTGAGCGCGTTGTGGCAGGTCTACAACGCCGTGGAGCGGCACGAGCTGAAGTTCCCGCCCTACCGGCCCTCTATCCCGAAGCCGCTCCGGAAGCTGCCCCAGACGGCTGACGTGTTCGACGCCATCCGCGCCGGGAACATCCTGCTGCACCACCCCTACGACTCGTTCGAACCGGTCGTCGAGTTCCTGCGGGCGGCCGCGCGCGACCCGCAGGTGCTGGCCATCAAGCAGACGCTGTATCGCGTCGGCAGCAACTCGCCGGTGGTCAGTGCGCTGCTTGAGGCCGCCGAGAACGGCAAGCAGGTGGCGGTGCTGGTTGAACTGAGCGCACGCTTCGACGAGGCCAGCAACATCGGGTGGGCCCGCATGCTGGAACAGGTGGGCGTGCACGTGGTCTACGGGATTGTCGGGCTGAAGACCCACAGCAAGATCGCCATGGTCGTGCGGCGGGAGGGCGAAGGCATCCGCCGGTACCTGCACCTGGCCACCGGCAACTACAACCCGGTGACCGCCGGCATCTACGAGGATATCGGGATCTTCACCTGCGACGAGACGATGGGCGTCGACGCCACCGACCTGTTCAACTACCTGACCGGCTACTCGACCAAGCAGGACTACAGGAAGCTGCTGATCGCGCCGGTCACGCTGCGCGAACGCCTCGAGGAACTGATCGAGCGGGAGATCACGCACGCGGTGGCCGGCCGGCGCGCCCACATCGTGCTGAAGGCCAACTCGCTGGTGGACCCGCGGGTGATCCGGCAACTCTACCGCGCCTCGCAGGCCGGGGTCAGGGTGGAACTGTTCATCCGCGGCATCTGCTGCCTGCGCCCGGGCTGGCCGGGCGTCAGCGACAACATCACCGTCGTGAGCACCGTCGGGCGCTACCTGGAGCACAGCCGGATCTTCTATTTCCTGAACGACGGGGCCGAAGAGGTCTACCTGGGCAGCGCGGACCTGATGCAGCGGAACCTCAGCCATCGCGTGGAAGTGGTCTTTCCGGTCGAATCACCCGAGCACCGGCGCTACCTCTGCGACCACGCCCTGGAGTCGTACCGCCAGGACAACTTCAAGGCGCGGCGCATGCGGACCGACGGCACGTACGAGCGGTTGGTGGCGGGCGAAGGGGTCGAGTTGCGCGGGGCGCACGACATCCTGATGCGGGGGCGCGGCCGACTTCAGCACCTGGGCACACCGCTGGCGCCGGACGGCGGGGAATCGACACGTTCCTGAGGTGGGCTACTCGTCCTTGTCCTTCACCAGGCGGGCCGGCTCGCACAACCACTTCTTCTTCGATGCCACGCGCCCGCACTCGGTGCAGAAATGCGTGGGTTCCGCAACGATCACCTGCAGCAGCTCGCGGTCCTTCTCGTACTGGCCCGCCTTCCACTTGCACAGCTTCCTGGCCTCTGCCGCGCGACCGTTGTCCCCCATCTCGACCTCCCGGCTCCCGTCCGGTCCTGGACGTGGTGTCCGGACCCGGGTGCCATTCTAGGTCCTGGGGGGCTGTGGCGCCAGTTATCCCGCGGCGCGGGCGGCCGTCTGCATCGGCTGTGCCTGCTGTCTTTGATGGCCTGCAATCAACCTTTCGTAGTGGCCCATCAGGCCGGAGAGATTCTGCTCCCAGGTCAGCCCGCGCGCGTAGGTCAGCGCATTGGCAGCCAGGCGGGCGCGGTATTCCGTGTCGCCCAGGAGCCACCGCACCAGCGTCGCCAGCTGGGCGCTGTTGCCCGGCTCGAACTGGAATCCGTTCCAACCGTTGATGGTATGGTCCTTGAGTCCGCTGTGCGAAGCGACCAGCGCGGGCAGGCCGGAGGCCATCGCCTCCAGCACCACGTTACCGAAGGTCTCGTTCTCCCCCGGGAACACGAAGATGTCCCCGGCCGCGTACGCTGCCGTCAGGTCGTCGCCGCGCAGATAGCCCGTGAACACGGTGTTCGTGCCGGCGAACAGGGCTTCGAGCCGCCCGCGCTCGGGTCCGTCCCCCACGATGGCCAGGCGCACTTCCGGCAACTCGGTGAGCAGGGGACGCAGGACCTCGACCCGCTTCTCCACCGCCAGGCGGCCGACGTAGAGCAGGAGCGGCGCGTTGACGTGCCCGTCGGTGAGCCTCAGGCGCCATTCGAGGCTGCGGCGTTCCGGCGTGAAGACCTGGCTGTCGACGCCGCGCCCCCAGATCTCGAGCCGCTCGAACCCGTGATCAGCCAGTTGGCGCCGGATGAAGCGGGTCGGGCAGAGATTGAGGTCGGCCTGGTTGTGCAGCCAGCGGAAGTAGTTCCACACGAAATCACGGAACGCCGTGAGGTTGTACTTCTCCAGGTACCCCGGCAGGTCGGTGTGGTACGAGGCGACGACGGGCACACCGAGCTCGCGGGCCCGGTGCAGGCCGCTGATCCCCAGCAGTGCCGGGTTGACCAGATGCACGATGTCCGGGCGGAAATCGAGGATCTCCGTGCCAAGTCCGGGCCGCGGCGTGACCAGGCGCAACGCCGGGTACATCGGAAGGGCGAAGCAGGGGCAGCCATGGATGGGCGTGGCCGCATAGCGCGACGGCGCCCCTTCCGGCGCGATCATCAGCGACTCGTGCCCGTTGGCGGCCAGGTATTCGAGGAGATGGCAGACGGTGTTCGCGACGCCGTCCCACTTGGGCAGGAACGTCTCGGCGAAGATCGCAACGCGCATGACCGCTCCCTGGTCGGGGAATGGGACACCGGAGGACTGCGACCATTGTGGATGACGATTGTGTCCGCAACGTGCAGGGAGCATCAGAACGTGGTCATGATTCTGTCAGGACACGGTCAGCAACCGCTTTCGTGCAGACGCGGGTTTCACCGCCTTCTGACCGGACCTGCGCCGTTCCTTAACGATCGACGTCTAGACTCCTGCGTCCATGGATCGTCATCGGCGCGTGGGTCACGCGAATCGCGGCCCGGTTCCGAGTGTCGTTTCTGCAAGACTGGATTCAAACGGGGGGATCACCTTCATGCGCAGTCTGCGATTGTTCCTGGCGGCGTTCACGCTGCTCGCCGCGCTCGGCGCGGCAGCCGGCAGCGCGCGGGCCTACACGCTCACGATTTTCCACAACAACGACGGCGAGAGCTCGCTGCTGCCGACGGCCGCCGGGTTCGGCGGCGCCGCGGCCTTCGTCACCAAGCTCGACCAGCTCCGCGCGGGCGTGACGACCGACGGCCAGCTCATGGTCTCCAGCGGTGACAACTACCTGGCCGGGCCGAACTTCTCGGCCAGCCTTGCCAACGGCGTGCCCTACTACGACACGCTGGTCATGGAGCGCATCGGCTACGATGCCGTCTGCCTCGGCAACCACGATTTCGACTTCAATCCGGACGTGCTGGCCTCGTTCATGGCCGGCTACGTCAACCGCCCGAAGTACGTCAACTGCAACCTCGACTTCAGCGGCGAGCCCGGCCTGCAGGCCTTTGTCACGTCGGGCGACCTGGTGCGTTCGCTCGTGGTGACCACCGGCGGCGAGCAGGTCGGCATCATCGGCGCCACGACCGAGCGGCTGCCCTACATCTCCAGCCCGCGCGGCGTCATCGTCAATGCGGTGGCCCCGGCCGTGCAGGCCGAGATCGACGCGCTGACGCTGGCCGGCGTGAACAAGATCATCCTGGTCAGCCATCTGCAGAGCATCCAGGAAGACCTGCTGCTGGCACCGCTGCTGAGCGGCGTCGACGTGATGGTGGGCGGCGGCGGCAGCGAGGTGCTGGCCAACCCGGGTGACCTGCTGGTGCCCGGCGACGTGATCTACGGGCCCTACCCGCTGCTGGCTACCGGCGGCGACGGCGCGAGCATCCCGGTCATCACGACCCAGGGCAACTACTTCTATGTGGGCCGCCTGGAAGTGACGTTTGACGCGGCCGGCAACGTGACCGCCACCGCGGGCGGCCCGGTGCGCGTGGCCAATGCCTCGCAGGCCGGCGGCGTCACGCCCGACACGGCCATCGCCGCTGCTGTCGAAGCGCCCGTGGCGGCCTATTCGGCGGCGCTCGCCGCGCAGGTCATCGGCAGCAGCGAGGTCCCGCTGGACGGCGTCCGCAACAACGTGCGCACGCGCGAGACCAACGAGGGCAACCTCTGCGCCGACGCCATGCTGTGGCAGGCGCGCCAGTTGATGGGCGACTACGGCGTCTCGCGGGTCGATGTCGCGATCCAGAACGGCGGCGGCATCCGCAACAACGCGGTGATCCCGGCCGGCGACATCACGACCCTGGACACGTTCAATATCCTGCCGTTCGCGAATTTCCTGTGCGTGGTGGAGGACGTCAGCCGCAGCAACCTCAAGGAGATTCTCGAGAACTGCGTCAGTCGCGTCGAGTTCGCCGACGGACGCTTCGGCCAGATTGCCGGCATGCGCTTCTTCTACGACCCCGCCGGCACGCCGCAGGTGCTCAATGCCGCCGGCGACGTCGTCGTTCCGGGCACGCGCATCCGCGAGATCGTGCTGATGGACGCACCGCAGACGGTCATCTGCGAATTCGGCATGGTGGTTCCCGGCCCGGCCGTGAACATGGCCATCGTCGACTTCTCGGCCCGCGGCGGCGACCAGTACCCGTTCCACGGCGCCCCGCTGAAGATCATGGGCGTCACCTACCAGCAGGCGCTGGCCAACTACATCGTCACCGGCCTTGGCGGCACGATCACGGCCGGAATGTACCCGACCGCCGGCGAAGGCCGCATCCTGACCGGCGGCACGGTAGGCCTGGAGGATCCCGGCGTGGACGAGCCCGAACAGGACCGCGACGACACGCCCGTGCGCCTGCTGGCGCTGGCCCAGAACCATCCCAACCCGTTCAACCCCGTCACGCGCATCGCCTTCAGCCTCGACCGTGACGGCCCGGTGCGCCTGAACGTGTTCGACCTGCAGGGCCGGCTCGTCCGCAACCTGGTCGTTGCGCACCAGGTCGCCGGCGACCACAACGTCATCTGGGACGGTCGCACCGACGGCGGCATCCAGGCCGCGTCGGGCACCTACCTGTACCGGTTGGAGACGTCGGCGCGCGTGTTGTCGCGTACGATGACTTTGGTGAAGTAGTCACAGGGCAGTACTGCGCAAGCAGTGCTGCGCAGGCGGGCAGCCGGATCGCCAGGCGATCCGGCTGTCCTCTTTTCAGCGTCCAGGCGGAGGCGGTCGCCGCCGCCGGTGCATGGACCGGGGCCCAAGGCCGCCTAGCGGAAGAGGCCCTTGATCGCACCCCACGCCGCCGTCGAGACAGCCACAGGTGCCGTCAGTTCGTACTCGGCGCTGAGGATCGAACCCGGATCGCTCGACGACCCCGCGAGCGAGATCTCGTAGTGGCCCACCAGGTCCGGGCCGACGCCCGTGTCGCGCTGCACCGCAATCGTACCGCCGGCGGGCAGGGTCCAGACGACCGGCAATCCCATGCAACCGTCTACGCAGTCCCCCGACTCGACATGCCAGATCGAGAACGGCGGGTCCGAGACGAAAGTCGCCACGCCAGGTCCGGCATTGTGGATCGTGAACGACATGATGTCACCCACGTGGTAGGCAGCCTGGTCGGTGACGATGGTCAGTTGGGCAAGGGCCGCCGGCGCCCAGAGCAGGGCAGACAGCAGGACGGACAGGATCCAGCGGTTCATGAAGGTAGACCTCCCGGGCGGCGGGTGTGCGGCAGTGCCGCCACGCTGGTGATCTTACCACAGCGGAAATCGGCGTGCGCACGAAGTTTGCCGTTCCCGTCTTCAGTCGTCGGCCAACCCCTTCAGTACTCCCCGCGCTGTTCTCACGAGCTGATCTTCGGTCGCCGTGTCGGCCACCGCCTGCAGGAACGGACGGATCCCGCGACCCGTTCGGGCGCCGGCCAGTCTAGGGATTCCCGAGCTCCCGCCGCACCTCTGCCGCCATACGGAGGACCATCTCGTCACTCGACGCAGCCAGCAGCGAGTCGACAAACGCGCGCACGGGCCCGTGCGGCTCGGGCAGGTAGCGCAGCTGGTGCACGCCCATCCACAGGCCCTCGCCGCCGATCGTCGCCAGCGAAGCGATGAACCCCTCGACGCCGGCAGCGGCATCCGCCGGCGCCAGGTCGTGGCCGCGCGCCATCATCACTGCACGCGCGGCGGCGCGGGGGCCTTCCTGGGGATCGGCGAAGCCGTGGCGCAGGACGGCGCCCAACTCATGCGCGGTAGCCAGGCGGCCGAGAGCGCGAATGCCGGCGGCACGATTCTGCTCCCGGTCATCGTTGAGAAGGCCGCGCGCCAGGTCGGCCAGCGCCGCTGCCAGGGCGGTGGAGTCGACGTGGGCGGCGAAGATGGGCACGGCGGCGGCGTGCGCCGCAACCGCCAGGCCCGCAGCCGAGAGCCCGAACTGATCGCGAACCTCGTACTCGCCCGTCAGCAGCGAGGCCGCCAGGCACCTCGCCTCGACGTTGTCGATCCGCATCCACTCCAGCAGCCCGTCGCGGCCCAGCGCCGGCCACTCGGCACCCGGCACGACGGGCACGGGCGCCGACAGCAGGTAGCGGGCGGCCATGGCGTTCTGCAACAGGTCGTCCCCCGAGCAGAGGCCGGTCCACGGCCTTCCATCGCGCAGATGGCAGAGGATCAGGTAACGCTCGCCAATCTGGAAGCTGCGGCCGCAGCTGGAACCGCCGGCGGGCGTCAGCACGGTCAACGTGTCGGTGTCGACACCCTTCCACGCCAGCTCCACGTCGAAGGTGTAGTGGATCGGGTCGGCACTGGAGCGGCTGCCGGCGCCTTCGTTCGGGTCACGCCAGGCAGTGGGTGTGCCGACGAAGACGACGTCGGCGTCGGCAAACAGCCGGGTGATCGGTTCGTTGCTGCAGACGCAGGCATGGGACGGCGCGGCCGTCGCCAGGAGCGCCGCGGACACGACCGCGACGACGACGAGCACTTGCGCCGGCGCAAGTCGCGCCCTCACGCTGCGCCCGCGACTCATTTGCAGAATCCATCCGGTTGCCGAAAAATCCACCCCTGCTCCCGCTGCCCCGCGATCACGTCGACCGCATCGTTGTCGTGGAAGTCGAGCAGTGCGCCCAGCGTGCCGAAGCCCTGCATCTGCAGGCGCGGGATCATGCGCAGGAACAGTTCGGCGGTGACCAGCGCATCGCCCAGCGCGGTGTGGCGGCCGTACAGTTCGATCTGGTAGATCTGCGCCAGATTCTCGAGGTCGAGGCGG
The DNA here is from genome assembly GCA_016703265.1 of bacterium. Taxonomy (NCBI): domain Bacteria; species bacterium. The sequence continues at coordinate 406,545 of JADJCK010000004.1, read as the reverse complement.
CCCATCGACGGGTTCAGCAGCGACGCGAGGCGCAGCGTGTCGATGAAGACGAAATCGGCCCAGGGGCGGCCGTGGCGCGCGCATTCGCTGCGCAGGATCGTCAGGTCGAACGGGATGTTGTGGCCCACCACCACGCGGTTGGTGGCCAGGCGCTGGAAGTCGGCCCACGATTCGGGGAACGGGTGCGCGTCCTTCACCATCTCGTCGGTGATGCCGTGCACCGCCGTCGAGGCCGCCGGGATGGGCACGCCCGGGTCCACGAGATCGTCCATCATCCGGCTCTTGTACAGGCGCGGGCCGTGGGCGCAGACGGCGCCGATCGAGACCACGCGGTCGTTCAGCACGTCGAGGCCGGTCGTTTCGGTGTCGAGGATGATGACGGGCAGATCGTCGAGCTTCAAACCAAGGTGCAACGGCTCGATGGAAGGCGGCACCTCGTGCAGCTTCAGGTCGAACTCGACGCCCGGCCGGTGCACTTCCAGTTCGACGGGCGGGAAGATGAGGACGGCGCCCTCGTCGTCGGGCAGCAGCGCGATGCGTCCCTGCAGCGTGGCCCCGTCCAGCCGCTCGAACAGCGACTCGAGCATGCGCCCGGCCTTGCGCGCCTTGCCCATCGCCGCCAGCACCGACTCGCGACTGAGCGTTGCGAACAGCGACGTGCCCACCCGCGCCCGCTCACTGCCCAGCAGCTCGCGCGCCGTGCTGTTGAGCAGGCTGACCTGCCCCTGCTCGGTGATGACGACCACCCCGCTCGCCAGCGAACCCAGCACCGTGAGCAGGCGGCGGTCGGGCGCGTGGCGTTCGCGCGTGATCTGGTCCTGATAGAGCGACAGCGACCCGAGCATCGCCTCGACTTCGGGCGGCGTGTGGCGGCCGAGGCTCTTCGGCACCGAGGCATCCTGGTCGGCCACCAGATTGAGCACCGCGGTGCGGGCCCCCTCGATGCCCCGCCCCAGCCGGTCGGCCGCCCGCCAGCTGCGCCAGTAGAGGATGAGCGCGGCGCTGAAGGTGCCCCCGCCGACCAGCAGCGGCAGCGCCGACAGGGGCCGGCCCCGGATCACGTCCGGCAGCAGCACCGCCGCGCCCGCCCCGGCGCAGACCCCGGCCCAGACCAGGGAGCGCTTGATGAGGCGGTGGGCGGGTTCGCGCATGGGGGGTGGGGCTCCTGGATTCCTGGGGGTCGGGATCAGGTCGGGCCTGTGGGGGCATCATAGAGGAGGGAGCGGTTGGGTCCAAGTGCGGAGACGGGTGGGGAGGCGGGGACTTGCGCCGGCGGGGGCCAAGGCACTTGCGCCGGCGCAAGTCCCGCAGGTGCGTGATCATTGCGCCGGCGCCAGTCACAGAGTCGCTGGCCTGGGCAGCCGGTGCTCGCCTCATCGCCAGACAGCGTAGACATCTCCGGTAATGCTACCCGTCCGGTTTCCGATGCACTTGCCATCACGGAAGTGCTCCCACATGGCACGGCCCTCCACAGAGGTCTTCAACTGTGATTCAATGGCAACCATGCGCTCGCGGACGATCGGCCTCCCCTCCGGGTACGTCAACACCGCGGAATTGAATCCCTGGTAAAGCGCGAATGTGCGGAAGTACTCCGAATGGCGAAGCTCGTCAGTCATTTCTTCATCGATCAGGAAATCGAACGGAAAATACACCGATGGCTGGTGTTGGCATTTGGCTCGCCAGATTTCCCGCAATGGATTGTCTACGACATCAAATCGTACCCATGGTGATCTTAGCGGTTCAGCCGGCCCCACCTGAGCATTCCTGTCGCTGAACACGGCGCGAATGGAGAACTGCCCCGAATCTGCAAACCAGTGCTCCCCGTTCCTCAGCAGATAGAACGGCAAGCTGACCTTTGCGCCGGAATCAATCGACACTTTGACGCCAGGCTTGGCCATTGCGCCTCGCGGGCTTCCGATCTTCCTGATACGTCCATCCTGATCAACTTCAAAATACAGATTGCCCAGATTCATGGATGGGACAGCGATATCACTGGTACGGTCAGAGCTATTGGCAAACGTGACAACGCCGCAGACAGCACCATCGACCGGGACTGTCTGCGATTCCAGGGACAAACGGAGTTCCAGTTCGCCGGCCCAACCCGCACCCGCAAGCAGCAGTGTTGCAACTGCCAGAAACTTCATGGTGTGTCCCTTTGGCTGGGCCGCGTTGGCACCGACCTCATGGTTCGGTTCGCATCCCCCGGCAACTAGATCAGCTAAGGGCGATAGTCCGTGTCGTTCGCGCCGATGATCCAAACGAGTTCGGCCCAAAGCCTAAGATATTATACGGCAACAAAATAAGCGCGGACAATGACATTCCCGACCGCTGCCCCTGCTCGGCCGGCTGGATGACTTGCGCCGGCGCAAGTTCACGGGTTCGTGAGAGTTGCGCCGGCACAATGGCAAACCACCCCCGCGCCCTACCTCACCAGCGTCACACGCTGAGTCGCCGACTGTCCGCCCGGCCCGGTCAAGCGCAGAAGATAGATGCCACTGGCCAGGTCACCTCCGTCCAGAAGCACCGCGTGCGCGCCGGCCGGTCGTTCGCCATCGAAGAGTTGCCGCACGAGGCGGCCGCGCACGTCGTACAGCCCGAGCCGCACATGGCCGGCGTTCGCCAGGTCGTAGCGGATCGTCGTGCGGGGATTGAACGGGTTCGGCGCTGCGGGATGGAAGACGAGCGCGGACGGCGCCGTGTCGCCGACGGCGCTGGTGCCGGTTTGTGCGGGGCCGAACACCAGGCCGTCGAGGAAGAGATTCCCGTCGACATCCGACTGCACGTCGATGACGACAGAACGGATGACGGGGCTGCCCGCGTCATAGCCGGTGAAGCGCACGGCGTGCCAGACAGGAGCGACGGGGTTGCCCTGGCTAAAGACTTCCGCGACCAGGTTGCCGGTGCCGAGCGGGCCATCGAAGAGTCGCATGCGGTCGCTGATACCCAAGGTGTAGTACCGGGACATCATCGTGCTCATGCCGAATGACGCGATCGGCACGTCGAAGTCGAGCAGCATGTCCCAGCCGGCGGCTCCGCGGCTCTTGTAGCGGCCATCGTAGTCGCCGGGGTTGACCGCCGGGTCGATGGGTTCCTTGAGCCCGCCCGACAGCGAAAAGGAGAAGGTCCCCGTGTAGAAGGGGTCGTCGGTAAACGGCGCGGCCCGCAGCGGATGGTTTCGCGTGGTCACGTTGACCTGTCCCCCGCCACAGAGCGGCACGGTGAACGGCAGGAGCGGCGTCCCCGACCCGGCCGGCGCCGGCAGGTCGAGGAAGACCGCGCAGGGCAGATCACTGAAGACGTTCGTCGGCTGGGCGCCGGCGGTGCCGACAGCGGCCGCCAGGGCCACGATCGGCGCAAGGAGCCGCAGAGGGCCGGTTCGCAGGGGAATTCGTTGCAGCTTGCGGGACATGGGGAAGCCTCCCTGGTCGCAGATGGGCGCATACGATCTCGCCCCAGACGCGACAAAGGGGGCCCAAGGCCGACACGGTGCAGGCGGGGTCTTGCGCGCGACCAGATGATCATGTAGGATCAGTACCGATGGCGCATATCCATATTCCAAACCGCCGGAGGGGAAGATGTTCCCGCGGATCCTCCTGTCGGGCCTTATGCTGGCCGCCGCCGTTGCTCCTGCCGGAGCCTGGGAAGTGCTCTACGCGCCCGGGCCAGGTGAATACGACAACGCGTTCGGTAACTCGGTCTGCGAAGTCGGTGACGTGGACGGCAACGGCCTGGGCGACTTCGTCGTTGGTGACCCCTACGCCTACGCCACAGGGACGTCGATCCAAAGAGGCCGCGCTTCGCTCTTCCTGGCCGCTCCCGGCGGCACTTTCACGCGCGTCGACTTTGAAAACACCTCGGGCACCACCCTGTTCGGGGGGAAACTGGGAGCCGCCGGCGACGTCAACGGCGACGGCTTCGCCGACTTCCTGGTGACCTCGGAGAACATGTACGCCGCGTACCTGTTCCTTGGCGCGGCCACGCCCGCGGCGATCACGCGTGTCGTGATTCCCTCGCCAGGCAACCTGCGCGGCACGCACGCGACAGGGGCCGGGGACATCGACGGCGACGGTTACGACGACATCCTCTACGGGGCCGCCTATGAAAACCGAGTTTGGGTGTTTCGGGGCGGCCCCGCCTTCGAAACGGTCCCGGCCTGGACCCTGACGGGCACCGGCGAATTCGGCGGCAGGCTGGCGGCGCTGTGCGACTTCAACGACGACGGCTGCGACGACTTCGCCGTGGCCTCCTGCGGATGGACCGGCGGGCAGTACGGGGCTGTGTCCATCTTCCTCGGCGGCCGCCCGTTCGACACGACGCCGGACTTCGTGCTGACCGGGCGCGAACTGGAGGAGCGCTTCGGCCAGCACCTGCGCCTGGGTGGTGACATCGACGGCGACGGCCGGCGCGACCTCCTGGTCGGGGCTCCGTGGTACAGCGGGGTGGCGACGCACTCGGGGCGCCTCGACGTCTTCTACCTGCATCCCGTTGTCGGTCCCCTGGCGGGCCCGTCGATCTTCGGCACGAGCACGGACGAGTTCCGCACGATCGACGGCAACGCCGACATGGATGCGGACGGGATCCCGGACATCGTCACGGCGCCGGACGTCTTCACCGGCCGGCGCTTCTGCGTCTATTCAGGCGCGGAACTGAGGCGGACGGTTTCGATCACGAGCGACGCCGCAACCTTGATCGAGGACATCCCCGCCTCCTCGTTGACGAGCATCGCCGACCTGAACGGCGACGGCCGGCGTGAACTGCTGGTGGGCAACGCCGGGGACCGTTCGCTCGGCGACGGCGGGCGGGCCCGCGTGCTGGCTGGCGGGCATCGCCGCTTCCTGCGCCTGCGCGCCGAAAGCGCCCGCGCGCTGGCGGACTCGACCTTCGCCGTCACGATCCGCGCCTCGGTGGATTCGGACGATCCCCTGGCCCAGCTGACCCTCTCGGCGCTGGACCTGGAGCTGGCCCACGACCCCGACGAGATCCTGTTCACGGGGGTCGCGCCGGCGACGGGCACCACCGGATGGCTGGTGGCCGGTCGCGCGGTCGGACCAGACCTCACGCTGGCGGCCACCTCGTTCGCGGGCACCACGTTCGGCACGGACGAGCAGCCATTCCTGACGCTGCACTTCCGCGCCGGCCCGGTGCTGGCGTCCACCACCCTGCGGATGATGGCCCACGAGGCCCATTCCTCGCTCGAGCTGCCGGTGCTGCTGGAATGGGACTCGGGGCTGATCGCCGTCGATGGAGCCACCGCGGCGCCGCTGCCGACGGCCGCGGAGGCCATGGTGCTGGCCTATCCCAACCCCTGCAACCCCCAGGCGCGGGTGCGCTGGCGCAATCCATCGGAGAGCCCCACCGAACTGGCGATCTACGATGCGAGGGGCCGGCGCCTGTGGTCGCGCGCCTGGCCCGGCCTGCCGGCGGGCGAACACGAACTGACCTGGGGCGGAACGGGCGATGATGGACGGCACGTCGGTTCGGGCACATACCTGCTGGAAGCGCGCGGACCGCAGTGGCGCGCGCGGACCCGCATCACGGTGGTGAGGTGAGCATGCGTACCCTGATGATCGGCGTGATGCTGGCATCGCTGCTCGGGGCCGCAGCGACGCAGGCCTCGACGCCACCGCCCGGCTCGGTGCAGGTGTTCTTCGACGAATACATGCAGGATAACTCCATCTGGATAGGTGGCGTCGTTGTCATCCCGATCCACGTGCTGGCGTACGACCTGCCCGACAGCGTGGAGGCCGTCCGCTTCCGGCTCACCATCGCCGGTCCGAACGTGGTGGGGGGAGTGGTTCCTTCGCCCGGCCTGGTGAACATCGGGTCGGGCAACGACTACATCCTGGAAGCGACGGACGGCTGCCTGCCCGGCCGTGGCCTGGTGGAACTGGCGACCGGCTCCGTCACCGTCCTGACCTACACAGACGACGCCTCGGTCTGCCTCGAGGCCGTCTCGTCGCCCGGCCCGACAGGCTCGGGGCTCGACTTCCGGCGCTGCGGCGCCACGGACTGGGAGCCGATGACGCCCCTGTACCCAGGCTGCGCCTACGTCAACCCCCGCAATTCCTCGCCGGCCCCGATCGAGAACAACGACCCGAACGCCATCGCCATCCTGGCTGCCGATGCCGCGGGCGAACCGACCGAATCGGCAACCGTGCCCATTGGGGTCGCCGATATCCTCAAGCGCGCCGTCGGCTCGCCCATTGACCTGGCGTACGTGGACCTGGACCTGGCCTGGGATCCGCTCGTGGCCACCTTCGGCGACGTCACCAACTGGGCGCCAACCGGCTGGACCATCTACCCCACGTCGGGGCCCGGGTGGTTGAATCTGTCCATGTACAGCGATGCCGGCTTCGATCCCGGCTTCGGCGGGCGGTTGCTGGCGGGCGTGGAGTTCGACCTGGCCGCGCGCGAAACGTCGACGCCGCTGGTGGTGACGATCAACGACCTGCGCGACGAGGCCGGCCTGCGCGTCGATGGGCGCGCCCCCGACACCCTGACCCTGGCCGTCACCTGTCCCAAGGGCGACGTGCTCTACAACGACGACATCAACGCGCTGGACGCCCTGCTCACGCTGAATTTCGCCGCCGGGATCGGCTTCCCCGACGCGAAACAGTTCTGCCGCGCCGACATGAACAGCAACGCCGAGATCGAGGCCGGCGATGCCGCAGCCGTGCTGGCCCGCGCGGTCGGGTTGCCGGCCAAGGCGGGCGCCGCGGCGACTCACCTCGAGGCGACTTACGACGACGGCGTGCTGCGGTTCGACGTCGCCGCGGCGGCGGGCTTCGACGTGACGGCTCGGTGGGACGCGGCCGCCGGCGACCTCGTGGAATGGACCGCCACACCCGGCTTCCAGGGCGCCGAGCGACGGGAGCCGGGCGAACTGCGCCTGGCCCTCGCCCGCACCGACGACACGCCGGCCGAGGTCGCACTGCGCTTCACCGGCGAAGGCGTCGTGGTCACGGTCACGACCGCCCGCACCTGGGACGGGGACGGTACACTGCTCGCGGAACTGGGCGCGGCGTCCTATGCGCCGGGAGGCCTGCTGCCGCACGCCGCGGTCCTGCTGGCCCCACGGCCCAATCCGTTCAACCCGGCGACGACGTTGCGATTCACGATGCCGGCCGCGGGTCCGGCCCGCCTCGACGTCGTGGACGCGCAGGGCCGCCGCGTGCGCTCCTTCGTGGTGCCCGAAGCCGCCGCCGGCCCGAACGAACTGCACTGGGACGGCACCGACGCGCGCGGGAAACCGCTGCCCAGCGGCGTGTACCTGCTTGAGCTGCGCACCGGGTACGGGACGTCGACGTCGCGGGCGACGCTCTTGCGGTAGGGGTGGGTGGCGTTAGGGTTGTGGCATTCGAGAAGGCGGGGAATCGGGCCGTGCGGACGGTCACGTCACTTGCGCCGGCGCAAGTTTCACGGGTTCGTGAGAGTTGCGCCGGCGCAAGTCCTCCATCACCGATCAGCCACCGTGAACCTGACCTCGACCGGCGTGAGCGGGGTGCCGTCGGCGGCGCGGAAGCCCAGGTTCTGTCCCTGATTCAGCCAGTAGTGGTAGGTGTGGCCCGGCGTCAATTGAACATCCACGGACAGCGACATCTGGCTGTCGTCCCAGTGCGGCGCGCCGACGGCAGCAGGGATGTCGGCAGGGACACCCATGAAGGTATACTGGCCCCTCATCAGCCGATCAAAACGGATGACCAGCGTCGTGAGCGCCGGGTCGACATCCACCGCGCCATTGGCCGGCACCATCGAGACGATGCGGGGCCTGGCCCGCTCCATGGCCTTGAGCTGTGCGGCCAGCAGGTCGGCATACCCTTCCATCACCTTGGCAATCTCGGGTACGAAGTCGTCCAGCGTGGGGTAGCGATCCCGCGCCGCGGCAAACCGCTCGAGCGACACCGCCACGGCCGGCACCCATGTGAAGCCCAGAGCCCCCTGCTGCGCCGACTCCCTGAGTGCCGCCCCCGTACTCTGACTGTCGGCGAAATAGCGGACAACGCAGGCACGCACGAGCGTCTCGCAGGTCATGATCCGCCACGTGGAGTAGGCCATGCGCGACATCTGGTCGGCGACGAGCGGGAAGAGAGCGCTGGCGCCCGGCTCGAACGCCGCAAGATGGCGATCGACCACCGGGTTGGTGTAGGTGTGGCAGAGTTCGTGGACATAGATGCTGACTGCGTCTGGGGTGAAGACCGGCAGGCCGCCCGCGTCCCAGACGGCGCAGCCGAGCACGGGCAGTACTTCTTCCGGGCAGCCGTCCGGGAAGCTGACGCCGGTGCCGTAGTTGTTGCCGCCACACAGCAGCCCGGGAATGACCTTGTAGGTGGCGCCGGGCTTGACGCCGAGGAACGCGTCGAACCATTCCACGGCGCGGGCCTCGGACAATCCCGGCGCGAAGCGGGCCGCGCACGCGGCGTAGAAATCGCGTTCGCTGTCGAAGAAGCCGCGTGCGTCGCTGGCGACGGCGAAGTCGCGCAAGGCGGACAGGAATGCGCGCGTGGGCTCGACCGACCAGCGCGGGTCGAGCCGCGGAGGACCCTGTTCGAAGGGGATGCGCTCGGCCAGCGTCGGCACGCCGCCCAGGTGCACGGCCAGCGACGGGATGGCGTCGTAGCCGACCCCGTATTGCTCCTGCATGGACCGGTAGGCAGCGACCACCGCATGCCCACGGAACGCGCCGAAGTGACGTTCGACCCGCTCTGCATACGGTGACGCCGAGTTCGGCGCGTTGTACACCTCGTCTCCGGCCAGGCGTGCGATGATGGACATCAGTTCGACGCGCTCATCCACGGCCACGGACACCGGCGCGGTGGCAGCCGGGGCGCTGGCGGCAAGGAGGCAGGCCATCACGAGAGGGAGCAGGTGCCTGGTGCAGCGGGAATGCGGCATGGTCATGACCTCGATCGATGGGAACGGCAGAAATCGACGGATGGGACGAGTCTACCCTTGGACAGGAAGCGCTGTCACGCAATGCGTCAGGTTTGGCAGGTGCCGGCTCCTTGAGGCGCGGCGCCCCATGGCCGGAGACAAAATCGATCGGCTAACCCGTTGCAGCACAATGAACATAACCATTCCGAAGGCAACTGCGGAATTATTCACACCAATCCGCAGCCCGCTGCGGAATGGTATTGACGGGAAGTTCGCCTCCCCGCACGCTTTCCAGGTCCCAGCCGTCGTCAAAGGAGCCCGGCCATGATTCCCCGCATCCTCGACTTCCTGCGCGAACAGCACCCCTTCACGCTGCTGACCGAGGCCGAGCGCGAACGGGTCGATGCCACCGCTTCGGCGCGCACGTTTGCCGACGGCGCGCGCATCCTCGAGCAGGACGGCACGCGGAGCGATTGCCTCTACCTGCTGGTCGACGGCCAGGTGCGGCTGGTGCGCGACGGCGAGGAACTGCAGGTGCTCGAGGAGGGCGACTGTTTCGGCTACCCGTCCATGATCAACCGCGCGGCACCGGCCTTCGATGTGGTGGCCGCCGGCGAGGTGCAGGTGCACTGCGTGCCCGAGGCCGTGTTCCGCGAACTGCTGGGCAACGCCGCCTTTGCCGAGTTCTTCCTGCACAGCCTGGGCGAACGGCTGCAGCGCGTGACCGGCGCCAGCGTGACGGCCCTGGGCGGCGAGTTGACCACCGAGCTGGGCGATCTCGAGCTGCGCGCGGTGGTGCAGGTGCCGCCGGGCGCCACGGTGGCCGAGGCGGCGCGCGCCATGCGCGACGCGCGCGACGATTTCGCGCTGGTGGCGGGCACGCCGCCGGGCATCGTCACCGACCACGACTTCCAGGTGAAGGTGCTGGCCGAGGGCTTGGGCCCCGACACGCCGGTGGCGCGCGTGATGACGCGTCCGCTCAAGACGCTGCCGTCCGACACGCCCGTGCACGGCGCCCTGCTCTACATGCTGGAGGAGCGCATCCACCACCTGCCGGTGCTGCGCGAGGGCCACATCATCGGCGTGCTGACAGCCACCGACCTGCTGCGCCACCAGACCACCAACCCGCTGTACCTGATGCGGCGCGTCGAGCACCTCGATCGCGACACCACGCTCGCCACGTACAGTCGCGATGCCGCGGCGATGGTCGAGCGCCTGTTCCGCGGCGGCCTGAAGGTGGGCCAGATCGGGCGCGTGTTCGCCAGCCTGAACGATGCGCTCATCCGCCGGCTCTGCCGCCTCGCCGAAGTGGACCTGGGGCCGCCGCCCTGCCCGTACGCGTGGCTGGTGTTCGGCTCCGAGGGCCGCATGGAGCAGGCCCTGCTCACCGACCAGGACAACGCGCTGGTCTATGCGCGCGACGATACGGGCGCGCCGGAGTACTTCGCCCGCCTGGCCGCGCGTGTGGTGGGCGACCTGGTGACGGCCGGCTTCCCGCCCTGTCCCGGCGGCTGCATGGCCACCAACTGGAACAAGCCGCTGGCCGCGTGGGAAGAGACGATCCGCGGCTGGATCGACGAACCCACCCCCGACAACCTGATGGTGTCCTCGATCTTCTTCGACTACCGCGCCGTGGCCGGCACGCTCGACGTGGCGGCACTCGACGACCGCATCACCGCCGCCGCCGGCAACCAGCTGTTCATGGCGCACCTGGCGCGCGTGTCGCTGCGCTTCAAGCCGCCGCTGGGCCTGTTCCAGCAGATCCAGGCCACCGACGACAAGGTCGACCTGAAGAAGCGCAGCATCGCCCCCATCGTCGCGGCCGCGCGCGTCTACGGCCTGGAAGCCGGCACGCGCGCTCGGCCCACGCGCGAACGCCTGGAGGCGGCCATCGAAGCGGGTGTCGTCAGCCGCGACCTCGGCCAGACGCTCATCGAGACCTACCGCTTCCTGCTGCAGCTGCGCCTGCGCGAGCAGCTGGCGGCGGTGGCCGGCGGCGGCGCGCCGGACAACGACGTGAACCTCAAGGCGCTGTCGTCGTTGCAGCGGCGCCACCTGAAGGACGCGTTCGGGGTCATCCGCGAGATGCAGGGCGCGGTGGCGCGGCGGTACCGGACGAGCGCGCTGGGGTAGTTGGTTGACCCGATCGTCCCGCTGCCCTAGACTGATGCGGGGGCCATCAGGCCCCGATTCGATCGTCATGACCCAGGGGCATCTGGGAGATTGTGTCATGCGGAAGGTCCCGACGCCTTTCCGCGCCGTGGTGATAAGTGTGCTGTCCGCGGCGACTGTTTGCACAGCGATAACCTGCTCGGCTATCGCCTCGATCAACGATCCGCTACCCGATCCGCTATCCGACAAGACGCTCATCGTGGACGGCTCGGCGGTGCACTCCGTCGGCAGCCTGTGGAATCACGTCACCAACTGGGGCCTGATCGGCGCGCGGCCCGGCGTGACGTCGCCTTACGGCGGCGCCCCTTCCGGGCGCTGGCCCGGCGCTGGCGGCTACGACCACCTGTGGTCTGCCGGCCTGTGGGTCGGCGGCACCGTGCAGGGTCAGCCGCTGGTGAGCACCGGCCAGTGGGGAACCGAGTTCATGGCGACCCTCGATCCCGTGGACATCATCTACGCCACGAGCCGGGGCCAGGAAGGCGGCCAGCGCTACCCCTGGGACGGCGCCGACGATGACGGCGACGGCCTCGAGGACGAGGACGCCCCCGACGGTCGTGACAACGACGGCGACGGGCTCATCGACGAGGATTTCGCCGCTGCGGCCGACCAGGAATTCCACTGCGTGATGTGGGACACGACGGCGTTGGCGCAGCAGATGATGCCGGACCATGTGCCGCTGAACCTGAAGGTGGTCCAGCGTTCGCTGCAGTGGTCCGACCCGGCAGCCGACGACTTCATCGGCTACGAGTACATCGTCACCAACATCGGCATGGAAACCATCGCCGGCGTGCATTGCGGCATGTTCGCCGACTTCGACATCGAAGCGTCCGACAACGACCAGGCCGGGCGCTGGCTCGGCATGGTCGACGTGGACGGGGAAGCGGTTCCCGTCAACCTGGCCTGGACGCGCGACCATCCCACCATGGGCGGGCTGCCGAGCGTGGCCGCCTGGGTGATGTGCGGCGTGCAGACCGATGCCGCCGCCGGCTTGGCCGGTGGCGCGCTCGATGTCTGGTCGTTCAACCGGTTCTCGGGCAACGCATCGTTCCAGCAGGGCGGCGACCCGACGAACGATGCCGAGAGCTACTGGCTGCTGCACACCGCGGGCCTGGACTCCGACTCTCCGCCCCAGGCCTACTCGGACTTCCGGGTGCTGCTCTCGGCGCCGCCGATTCCCTCGCTGGCGCCGGGCGAGACGGTGACCTTCCGCTCCGCGATGGTCGTAGGCGGCAGTTTCGATGACATGCTGCAGAACGCGGCGCAGGCCGTGCTCACGGCGCGCGGCCTCTCCTTCGACCGCGACGGCGACCCGGCCAACGGCGCCGAATTCACGGTTCCCTGGCTGCGCACGCAGGACGCACCCGTGGCAGCCGTCTCGGGCCACCTGACCGCCGTTGCCGCCGCGGGTGGAGTGTCGCTGTCCTTCGACTTCCGGCACACGGTAGCGATGGATGTGTCGGTGGTGCGCCGTGCCACGGCGCGGCTCGGTGCACGTCGCTGGGATGCCGTCGCTTCGGGCGGCGTGGTGACCGACAACGACCCGGGCGACTGGCCGCGCACGTACGACCTGGTGGCCCTTGCCGCCGGGGGCGAGATCGTGCTCGACACGGTCGAGGCCGGCGCCGTCGTGCCTTCGCCGCTGCAGGTGCGCGCGAGTCCCAACCCCTTCAACCCGCGCCTGACCGTGGAACTGGCGCTGCCGGCGGCGGGCCGGGTGCGGGTCACGGTGCTGGACCTGCGTGGACACCTGGTGCGCGAACTGCTGGCCGGCCAGGCGGCGGCAGGCGTGCAGCACGTGGTGTGGAATGGTGACGATGCCGCCGGACGCGGCGTCGCCAGCGGCACCTACACGGTGAGGCTCGAGACCGCCACCGATCGCGTCGAGCAAAGGGTCACGCTGTTGCGTTGAGCCTTGCGCGGCGACGGGGTGGCGGCATCAGGTCGATGACGGCGAGCGGGGCTTCGCGCGATGGCGCGGGGCCCCGTTCCGCTTGCCGCGCAACGCTGGCGCCGGCGCAATCACTGTTTCCTTCCACGCGCGCACGCCGTATGCTGAGGATCCCCCTGGCAGACCCCTGCCCGCTGATACAGGACTAAGGATGGTCGCAATCATGAAACTTCGAACCCTCATGGCCGTGTCCGCATGCCTGCTCGTCCTCGGCGCCTGCAACGAGTCGACAAGTCCCTCGTACCTGCGCAGCGACATTCATGGCCGCGTGGTCGACGCCGACGGCCGGCCGGTGGCGAACGCAGCCATCGCGCTGGAGCTCGAGTTCGAGGAAGTGGTTCCCACGCCGGCAGACAAGCCGAACCTGGCGATACGGTTTACCATGCAGGACCCGAGCGTGGCGGAACTTTGGATCACGTCCTTCTGTGACGCTGATACGGTGCGCATGCTGCTCAGTGAATCGCTGCCCGCCGCCGAGTATGCGGTTGTCTGGAACGGCCTCGATGACGCAGACCGCCTGGTCCCGGACGGTGTGTACTGGGTGCATCTGGTGACACCGACCGAGAATTGGGTCCGGCCGGTTCTGATGGCCAACCTGGGCTACGCAGGATTGCCCGAAGGTCGCGAGGTCGCTGCCCAGACTACCTCGACGGAGAGCGGCCACTTCCGCCTCGGCCAGGGATGCCTGCCGTTCGAGTTCGAGTTTCCGGCAGTGGGTGAGCCGTACGGCAGCATCGGCCTGGCGATCACCAGGCGGGTGCGTGTGTGGGTCCTGCATGAAGATCATGTGCCGACCTGCAGCAACTGGGTGACGATCGACGACAGCGATGGCGCGGAAGTCGAGATCACGCTGCACTAGGGCTGCAAGTGCCGACAGCGATGCACGATGAAGCGTGAACGCGGACCCGGGGCAACTCGGGTCCGCGCTTTCCAGTGCGACGACAATGCTGTTGCGATGCATCCCGCATATTCTCCATACGGTATACATCCCCAGCCTTATCCACCGGATTCAGCGTTCACGCGCGATGACGCGCCCCACACGCGCCGCGCGATCGGCTAGACTTCCTGCGCACGGGACCATCAGGAGAATCGCGTCCCGGTCGGCACATGCAGGAGGATCCCCATATGACAAACCTCACCCAGCGCCAGCTTCCGACCCCTCGTGAAATCGTTGCCCATCTCGATCTCTTCGTCTTCGGACAGGAACTTGCCAAGCGCGACCTCGCCGTCGCGTTCTACAACCACTACCTCGGCATCGGCTATCACGACCACCATCCCGTCGCGGCCGCCGCGGCGCCGACGCGCAGCCAGGCGGGTGCGCCGTTCGGCAAGCAGCACATCCTGCTCATGGGCCCCACGGGCTCGGGCAAGACGTACCTCATCCGCCTGATCGCCGAATTCCTGGGCGTGCCCTGGACGTTCATCGCGGCCACCTCGCTGGTGCAGACCGGCTATGTCGGCACGCGCATCGAAAACGCGATCGGCACGCTGTACCAGTCCACCAACCGCGACCGGCGCGCCACCGAACGCGGCGTCATCCTCATCGACGAAGTGGACAAGATCGCCTCGCACGGCCGCACCTCGGGGCCCGACGTGAGCGGCGAGGGCGTGCAACAGGCGCTGCTCTCGGTGCTCGACGGGCGGGTGGTGCAGGTGTCGAGCGGCGGCTCGTCGGACTTCGTGATGGGCGAGGTGGACACGTCGTCCATTCTCTTCGTCTGCGCGGGCGCCTTTGTCGGGCTGGATGAACAGGCCCGCCGCCGCCGGCGGGGCGAAGCGGGGATCGGCTTCGGTTCCGCGAACCCGGTGACGGGCGGCGGCGGACGGCCGCGGCCCGCGCCGCTGCAGTCCGACGCGCTCAGGCCCGACGATCTGCCCGACACCGAGGACCTGGTGCGGTTCGGGTTCATCCCCGAGCTGATCGGGCGCTTTGCCACCATCTCGGCCACGCGGGCCCTGACCGTCGACGACCTGGTCTCCGTGCTCGAGACCGCCGAGGAATCGGCGCTGCCGCGGCAGCGCCGGCTGTTCGAGGTGCACGGCATCGACCTCGACTTCACGTCGGGCGCCCTGCGCGCCGTGGCCGAGGAAGCCTGCGCCCTGGGCACCGGCGCGCGCGGGCTGAACCGCGCCGTGCTGCGCAGCCTGGCCGAGGTCGACTACCGGCTGCCCGAGCTGGCGGCCGAGGGCGTCACCCGCGTGACGGTCACGGCGGCCTCGGTGCGCGGCGGCAAGAGCGTGGACTTCCAGCGTTCGCGTTCGCGCCCCCGCGCGGTGCGGCGGCCGGGCGTCCGCGCCGGGCGCCCCGGGGTGCCCGGCGATGCCGCGCAACCGGCCTGTCGGACCGTGGCCGAAGACCTGCGCGCGGTGGCGCTGGCGGTGCCGGAGTCATCGCCGCAGGAGGCAACGGGCAGCAGCGGCAGCGAGGCCTTCACGTTCACGGACGCCCGCGACCTGACGCCGCAGCAGATCCGCAAGCGCCTCGATGCGGTGAAGAAGTCGCTGAAGTTCGGCAAGTCGATGCTGACCGCGCGCAAGTGGTGGTCGGCGTTCGAGGAGGGAGAACCGCCTGCGGCTGCACGTGGTGCTGCGCACGGCCGAGGAACTGCGCATGCGCGACTGCGGGCTGGACGAGTTTTCAACGCCTACCTGGACGCGAACACCGACAACATCCACAGCGTGCTGCTGTTCCTGGACTACCGGCGCAGCCGGGACGAGTGGGAGAGGAAGCGGAAGGCGCCGGCGGCGTAGGTTGATGGGCGCGACGACGCAACAACCCGGCAGGGGGTGTGCGCAGGTTGATAGGTCAACCAACCAGCGCAGAAAGAGTGCGAAGAGAGATCTCCGTACAAGACATGAAAGAACCGCCGGTCACCACAAAGTGACCGGCGGTTCGCATTCAACCCGACGGGTCAGCGCAAGCAGGCCTAGTGCCCGCCCATCGCCCCCTTCGCGCCCTGCGGCACGCGGATGTCCTCGACCAGGTGCTGGATGTGGTCGGGCGGCGGCGGCGTCATCTTCGACACGACCCAGGCCACGAAGAAGTTCAGCAAGGCCGCCACGGCCCCGAACGAGCCCGGCGAGATGCCGAACAGCCAGTGCTTCGCGTCATCGGGCGCCATGTTCGTGCCCTTGATGAAGAACCAGCCCTTGAACCAGAAGATGTAGACCAGCGTGGCGACCAGGCCGACCAGCATGCCGGCGATCGCGCCCTGCTTGTTCATGCGCTTGTTGAAGATGCCCATCATGATGGCCGGGAAGATGGACGAGGCCGCCAACCCGAACGCCAGGGCCACCACCTGCGCGGCAAATCCAGGCGGATTCAGCCCCAGGAACCCCGCCACGAGGATGGCGCCGGCCATCGCGATGCGTCCGGCCATCAGCTCGCTCTTCTCGGTGATGTTCGGCATGAACATGCCCTTCAGCAGGTCATGCGACACGGCCGACGACATGGCCAGCAGCAGGCCGGCCGCCGTCGAGAGGGCCGCCGCGATGCCGCCGGCCGCCACCAGGGCGATGACCCAGTTCGGCAGCCGGGCGATCTCGGGGTTGGCCAGCACCATGATGTCGTTGTCGACCTTGACCAGCTCGTTGCCCTGCCAGCCGAACTCCGCGGCCTTGGCGTCCAGGCCCTTGCCGTAGTACTGGATGCGGCCGTCCTTGTTCTTGTCGTCGAACTTCAGCAGACCCGTCTTTTCCCAGTTCTTGAACCAGCTCGGGGCCTTTGCGTACTCCAGGTTGGCGTCGGCGGCGCCCACCGGACCGGTCTGGATGGTGTGCATCAGGTTGATGCGCGCCATCGCCGCCACGGCCGGGGCCGTGGTGTAGAGGATGGCGATGAAGACAAGCGCCCAGCCGGCCGACGAACGCGCGTCGCGCACCCTCGGCACCGTGAAGAAGCGCGTGATCACGTGCGGCAGGCCCGCCGTGCCGATCATCAGCGTCATCGTCAACAGGAACATGTTGATGAGTGACCCGCGTTGTGTCGTGTACTGGGCAAAGCCCAGGTCCTTGCAGATCAGGTCGAGCTTGTCGAGCAGGTAGCCGCTGCCGTCCGCCAGCGAACCGCCCAGCCCCAACTGCGGGATCGGGTTGCCGGTCAGCTGCATGGAGATGAAGATGGCGGGCACCGTGTAGGCGAAGATGAGCACGATGTACTGGGCGATCTGCGTGTAAGTGATGCCCTTCATGCCGCCGAGCACCGCATAGACGAACACGATGCCCATGCCCACGTACACACCCGTGTTGTAGGGCACTTCCAGGAAGCGCGAGAAGGCGACGCCCACGCCCTTCATCTGGCCGATCACGTAGGTCAGCGAGGCCACGATCAGGCAGAGGACGGCCACGCCGCGCGCCGTCTTGGAGTAGAAGCGGTCGCCGATGAACTCCGGCACCGTGAACTTGCCGTACTTGCGCAGGTACGGGGCCAGCAGCATCGCCAGCAGCACGTAGCCGCCCGTCCAGCCCATCAGGTAGGCCGAGGCGCCGAAACCGCTGAACGAGATGATGCCGGCCATCGAGATGAACGACGCGGCAGACATCCAGTCCGCGCCGGTGGCCATGCCGTTGAGGATGGGATGCACGCCGCCGCCGGCGACGTAGAATTCCTTGGTCGACTTGGCGCGCGTGCGCGCCGCGATGTACAGGTACACCGCGAACGAGAGGCCGACCACGATGAAGGTCGTCGTCTTCAGGTCCATGTCTCAGGCTCCTTTACTTTCTGGCGCTCAGTCCCGGCCGCGGCGCGGCCGGGCGACGATCAGCTCGCGTCAGTCCTCACGCACGCCGAACTTGCGGTCGAGGATGTTCATGCGGTGCGCGTAGAAGAAGATCAACGCCACGAAGATGTACATGGAGCCCTGCTGGGCGAACCAGAAGCCCAGCTTGTAGCCGCCCAGGCGGACGGAGTTGAGTTGCTCGGCAAGCAGGATGCCGAACACGAACGACACCACGAACCAGATGGCGATGCACATCGCCACCAGCCTCAGGTTCGCCTTCCAGTAATCCTTGGCTTTGCTCATTCCGGCCTCCACGGTCAGGGTAAAGCTCGAACCTGTCGCGGTCAGTCGTGCATGTCGTCCGGCATATTGCGGACCTCGGTAGTACCATTTCCAAAGGTCCGCTGTCAATCCGGTCTCATGTTTCCCTACATGCCTTCGGCGTCCTCATCCCCCAGCGGCAGCCGCGCGTACTGCCCCACGCGATGCTTGCGCAGCGCGGCGCGGATCTCGGCGATGATCGCCGGGTCGTCGATCGTGGGCGGCGTGACGATCTGCTCCTCGACCGCCAGCCGCCGGATGGTCTTGCGCAGGATCTTGCCCGAGCGCGTCTTGGGCAGCCGCGGCACCACGATGGCCTTGCGGAAGGCGGCCACGGCGCCGATCTCCGAGCGGATCAGTGTGACCAGTTCCTCCTCGACCACGGACTCGGTGGCCGCCACGCCGTCCTTCAGCACCACCAGGCCGATCGGCACCTGGCCCTTCAACTCGTCGTCGATGCCCACGACCGCACACTCGGCCACCGCCGCGTGCGCGCCGATGATCTCCTCCATCTCGCCCGTCGACAGGCGATGCCCCGCGACGTTTATCACGTCGTCGGTGCGGCCCATCACGAACAGGTAGCCGTCCTCGTCGAGGTAGCCGCCGTCGGCGGTGTGGTAGTAGCCCTCGAACGACTTCAGGTAGCTGTTGCGGAAGCCCTCTTCATCGTTCCACAGCGTGGGCAGGCAACCGGGCGGCAGCGGCAGCTTCAGGCAGATGTTCCCGGTCTCGTTCGGCGCCACGGGCACGCCCGCGTCGTCGAGCACCTCGACCTTGAATCCCGGCACCGCGAACGTGGCCGAGCCCACCTTCACCCGGTGCGGGTCCAGGCCCATCGGGTTGGCGACGATGGGCCAGCCCGTCTCGGTCTGCCACCAGTGGTCGACGATGGGCACATCGAGTACCTGATTGAGCCACTCGTGCGTGGGCGGGTCGAGCCGCTCGCCGGCCAGGTACAGCGTGCGCAATGTGGAGATGTCGTACTGCCGCCGCAGGTGCGCGTCGGGGTCTTCCTTCTTGATGGCGCGGAACGCGGTCGGCGCCGTGAAGAAGGCGCTCACGCCGTAGTCCTGGATCACGCGCCAGAACGCGCCCGCGTCCGGCGTGCGCACCGGCTTGCCCTCGAAGAGCACCGTCGTGCAGCCGTTGATCAGCGGCCCGTACACGATATACGAGTGCCCGACCACCCAACCCACGTCCGACGCCGCCCAGAACACCTCGCCCGGATTCGTGTTGTACACGGTCTTCATCGAGTACTTCAGCGCCACGGCGTGGCCGCCGTTGTCGCGTACCACGCCCTTCGGCTTGCCGGTGGTGCCGCTGGTGTAGAGGATGTAGAGGGGATCGGTGGACTGCACGGGCACGCAGTCGGCGGGCTGCGCATGGTGCATCAGGTCGTGCCAGTCCAGGTCGCGGCCTTCGATCATCGTCGCCTGCGCGTGCGGACGCGGAAAGACGATGACCTTCGCCGGCGGGAACTGCGCCTCTTCGAGCGCGGCATCGACCAGCGGTTTGTACTCCACTACGCGCGTGAACTCGAGCCCGCAGCTGGCCGTGATCAGCAGCTTCGGCCGCGCATCGTCGATGCGCACCGCCAGCTCGTGCGGCGCGAATCCGCCGAACACCACCGAGTGCACCGCGCCCAGCCGCGCGCAGGCCAGCATCGAGATCACCGCTTCCGGCACCATCGGCATGTAGATGATGACGCGGTCGCCCTTCTCCACGCCCTGCGCCTTCAGCACACCGGCGAACTTCGCGACCTCGTCGCGCAGCTCTCTATATGTATAGCTGCGCTTGAGGTGGGCCGAGGCCGAGTCGTAGTAGAGCGCGATCTGCCGGCCGCGCCCGTGGTCGACATGGTAGTCGAGCGCCAGGTAGCAGGTGTTCAGCACGCCGCCCTGGAACCAGCGATACAGGCCGCTGCTGTCGCGCGTGAGGATTTCCCGCGGCTCCTCGAACCACTTGATGAGGTTCATCTTCTGGCGCCAGAAGAAGCGCGGGTTCGACACCGAGAGCTCGTGGACGTCCTGGTAGCGCATGCAGAGGTCCTCCGGCAGCTGACGTTCGGGCCTGGTCCCCTTCGCGTGGGGGACGGCGCAGCATACAGGAGAATTCCCGCCTGTTGAAGGGGTTCTTTCATATTTAGCGATTGATAAGCATTTTCACAATAAACCCCGCAAAAGCATTGCGTGCTCCGGCCATTGAATCCGCATCTGGTCATGGATGATGGAATTCGTCCTGTATGTGGGGCGATGGACCGCGGACACTGGCCAGGGAGCCTCTCATGTTTTGTAACTTTCGTTTTGACAACAGCTTGAACAGACGATCGATGGCGGCGGCGGTCCTTCTAGCGGCAGCACTCCCATTACTGGCCGCCGGCTGCGGCGGCAAGAACGCCAACGGCGGCGGCACCCAGCCGGACACGACCCCGCCGTCGGTTCTCACCGTGGCCCCGGCCGACCAGGAAACCGGCGTCCCGGTGAGCGCGGCCATCGTGGTCACATTCTCCGAACCCATCGACCCGGACAGCGCCACGCCCGCCACCATCTCGGTGCTGGGTGTCTCGGGTTCGGTCAGCGCCTCGGGCAGCACGGCGACGTTCACGCCCACGGGATTGCTCCCGGCCGACGCGGATGTCGTGGTGCAGGTCAGCGTGGGCGTGCGCGACCTGGCCGGCAACAACCTGGTGAGCGGATGGAACGGCGGCTTCCGCACCGCCGGCCAGCCAGTAGCCAATGCGGGCGGCGACGTGGTCGCCACGCGGGGTGCGCCAACCACACTCGACGGACGCGGCAGCGCCCCGCTCGGCGGCGGCCCGCTGACCTACGCCTGGTCGCAGGTCGAAGGTGCGTACGTCGGCAACCTGACCGGTGTGCTGCCGTCGTTCGTCGCGCCGGACGAGAACACGACGCTGTTGTTCGAGCTGGTCGTCAGCGAGAACGGCTCGCCCAGCGCGCCGGACACGGTCGCAGTCGTCGTGACCGATAATGCCACCGGTGCGTTCTTCGTGACTGCCGACGGCGGTGCTTCGGACTCGGGCCGCATCGGCAATCCCACGAACAACCTGCAGGCGGCCATCGACGCGGCTGCAGCGATCGGCGGCGGCACGGTGCACGTGGCCGCCGGCACCTGGAGCGGACGGTTCACGCTGGCCGACGGTGTCGACCTGCACGGCGGCTACGACGCAGCCACGTGGCTGCGCGATCCGGCGGTGCATGTGAGCCTGATCACGGGCAGTGACCTGCCGTTGTCCGGCAACCAGGTCAGCGACGTAACCGTCGACGGCTTCGAGATCGCAGCGACCGACGCCGCGCCGAACGCCAGCTCGATCGGCGTGCGGCTGGACAATGCGACCGGCATCGTGCTCAGCCACAACCGCATCAGCGCCGGCCGCGGCGGCAACGGCAGCAACGGCACGGGCGGCACGGTCGGCGGCCCGGGCAACACCGGCAGTGGGGGCGATGACGAGGGCGGCTGCATCCCCGCGCGCGCGGGCGGCAGCGGCGCCAACGGCGGCACGGACCGGGCCGGCGGCAGGGGCGGCAATGGCGGCTTCTACGGCGGCGCCGACGGCAGCGGCGGTGACGGACCGGCCGGCGGCGGCGGCGGCGGTGGCGGCACCTACAACACCGGTTCCCGCGGCACCGACGGCGGACCGGGAGGACCGGGCGGCCACGGCGCGGGCGGCATCGATTTCGGCCTGCTCACGGCCGCCTCCTATGCCAACGCCGGCAATCGCGGTGATACCGGCGCGACCGGTGCGCCGGGCGGCGGCGGTGGCGGTGGCGGTGGCGGCGGCGGCAACGCGATCAGCGCCTGTGGCGGCGGTGGTGGTGGCGGCGGCGGCGGCGGCGTCGGCGGCAGGGGCGGCCTGGGCGGCTATGGCGGCGGCGCCTCGATCGCGGTCCTGATCAGCCGGAACAGTGCGGTCGAGATCATCGACTGCGAACTGCAGGCCGGCGACGGCGGCAACGGCGGTTACGGCGGCGTGGGCGGCAACGGTGGCGGCGGCGGCAACGGTGGCAGCGGCGGCGACGGCTACAACGGCCTGGTCGACGTCGGCGGCGGCGGCGACGGCGGCAAGGGCGGCACCGGTGGCAAGGGCGGCTATGGCGGCGGCGGCGGCGGTGGACCGAGCCTCGGCGTGCTGCAGTCGTCGTCGAGCACGGTCAACCTCTCGCTCGACACCACCATCGCCCTGGGCCAGCCCGGACAGGGCGGCATCCGGCCCGACAGCAACGGCAACAACGGTGCCGGCGGCATCGCCGCCGAGGTCAAGGTCGTGGTCGACACCGCGGAACCGACCCTGTGAACACCCCGTCACCTGAAGGAGGAAACGGCATGATCAAGCGCATCCTGACGATGGCGACGGTGCTGGCCCTGGTGGTCGGCTGCATCGCCTGCGGCGGCGACTCCGCCTCACCTGACGCCACGGGCTTCGACGCCGTCATCGCGACCGGCGGCGAGTTCGAGACCGTCGCACCACAGAACGAGATCGTTTCCGAGAACACTGTTCTCCAGACGGTCGGCAACGAGGACTTCTTCTGCACGACCACGCGCTACAACGTGGTCGAGGCGCCGGGCTCGTTCCCGCAGTTCGACCCCAACGCCGACATCATCTTCCCGGGCAACCTGCTTCAGGGCAGCACGCTCGGGCGGGCCACACCGGACCCGATTCCCGTACGCCGCGGCGGCGGCCGCGTGGTGATGACCATCCTCAACGGATCGCCGGCGGTGGCGCGCGACATCCCCGTAGTCGCCCTCGGCAGCATCCTGCAGGCGCAGAACGACATCATCGCCACGGCCTCGAACACCATCCCGGCGCGGTTCACCTTCACGATGGAGGAGGTGCGCACCGACGAGGAGTTCTCGCTGGCCCTTGATGTCAGCGCCGGCAACCTGTTCGGCGACGTGGCTGCCTCGCTGGCCTTCCATCGCGACCGGCAGTACAACCGCTTCCTGGTCAAGCTGGTGCAGAGCTATTTCACGATGGCCTTCGAGATCCCCACGGCCGTGGAGCAGTTCTTCGCCGCCGACGTGACGCCGGCGGAACTGGACCCGTTCGTGGGCCCGGGCAACCCGCCGGCGTTCATCTCGTCGGTCACCTACGGACGCATCTTCTACCTGCTGGTCGAGTCGACGGCGACGCGTACCGAGATCGAGGCCTCGGTCGACGCCTCGTTCCGCACGGCGGCCGCCGGCGGCACCATCGGCGTGAACACCACCTACGTGAAGGACCTTGAGAACGTGAAGATCTCGGCCTACGCGCTGGGTGGCGAGGCCTCGGCCGCGCTCGGCGCCATCACGACCGACTTCACGACGCTCAAGAACTACCTGGCGCAGGGTGGGCAGATCGACACCGGCATGCCGCTGTCGTACGTGGTGCGCAGCGTGGCACATCGCGACCGCATCGTCAGCGTGGCGGTGGCCACCGAGTACGACGTGACCACCTGCGTGCCGGTGGGCGAGTCGTTCGCCAACCCGCTGTTCTGGTACCGCGGCGACCAGGGTGTCACGCGCGACGGCTCCAATCGCGTCACGAAGTGGGCCAACGCCTTCGCCGACGCCACGCGCGACGCCACGCCGCCCGGCGGCGGGATCACCAGCGCCGGCCTGTACCGGACGAACGCCATCAACGGCCTGCCGGTGGTGCGTTTCGGCGGCGCCACCGGTGCCTTCGGCAACGCGCTGTCGTTCCCCGGGCTCGACTTCACGCACAGCGACTACACCGTCATCGCCGTGGCCCGCACGGTCAGCGCGACCATGAGCTACCCGACGAACTTCGTGTTCGGCGGCGGCGTGAACGCGCGCACGAGCCTGGAAGTCGGCTTCCGCAACCCGTCGCAGGTTTCGATCGGTCATCTGGGGCCGCGTCTGGATGCACCGGTGGCGTTGCCGCTGACCGGATTCCAGGTCTACACGTTCCGGTTCAGCGCCACCGAGGGCATGAAGGTGTGGCTGGGCGGCGCCGCCAACCCGGTGGCGGAGGCTCCCGCATTCACGGACGACCTGCTGGAGTTCGTGGGGGCGCGCCTGGGCAGCAGCACGGGCTCGCTGGTCGAGATCGCGGAGATCAAGGCCTACGGCGAGGCAATCAACGACGCGCAGCGCGACTGGCTGGTGGAGCAGTTGCTGGCGAAGTACTCGCTGTAGGGGGACAACAGCGGGGAACGGCGCGGGCGGGTCGAAGGCGGCCCGCCCGCCGCTTGTCCGGGGGCTGTGCTACCCAGCCGCCGCCAGCAGCTCCCGCGCCCGCCGCGTGGCCGAGTGCTCCGGTCCCAGCGCCTGCTCCAGCCTCGGCAGCGCCGCCTGCAGCAGCGCACGCGCCTCATTGGCTCCGTCCAGGCGCAGTTCGGCTTCGGCCAGGCGCGTGCGCAGCTCGTTCAGGCCAGGGTGGTCGGCCGGCAGCCGCGCCTCCTCGGCCGACAGCAGGTCGCGCAGCAGCGCGCGCGCCTCGGCCCACCGGCGTTCGTGCAGCAGGAACTCGGCCAGGCTGCCGCGGGAATCGCGCGTGCGCCGGTGGTCGGGACCCAAGACGCGCTCGCGCGTCGCCACGACCTGGCGGAACAGCCTCTCGGCCTCGGCGGCGCGCCCCTGGTCGCGCCGCAGTCGCGCCAGCACCAGCTGTGCGGCCGTCGCGTGCGGATGGTCGGGCGCCAGCAGCTCCAGGGCCAGGGCCACACCCGGCTCGATCAACTTCGCGCCGCGTTCAACATCGCCCTGCCGCAGCGCCACGCCACCCAGGCTGATCATCCCCCGCGCGACGGCAGGGTGCCGCCCGTCGTAGATGCGCCGGTACATGTCCAGGGCTTCGGTCAGCAGCCTCTCTGCCTGGTCGAACCGCTCCAGCTCGACGTACATCCCGCCCAGGTTGTTCAGCGAGCCGGCCAGCTCGATGTTGTCGTCCGGGATCAGGCGGCGCTGCGCGTCCAGCGCCAGGTTCAACACTTCGACCGCCTCGGCCCAGGCACCCTTCTGGTAGAGCAGGTAGCCCAGGTTGTTGCGCGACCAGGCCACATCCTGCGCGGCCGGCTCGCCCAGCAGCAGGCCGATGCGTATGGACTCGCGCAACACGTCCACCGCCTCGTCCACGCGCGACTGCGCCTGCATCGCCATCGCCAGGTCGGCCATGACGACGACCTGCTCGCGGCTGCCCTCGCCGTGCAGGCGCCGATACAGGTCGAGCGCCACATAGTCGGCCGCCTCCGACTCCGCATACCGGCCCATGTCGTAGAGCACGGTCGAGCGCAGTTCGTGCAGTTCGGCCTGCTCGGCCATGGCGGCCGCGGTGTCCGGCTCCTGCGCCGCCGCGACCAGCGCACGGTCGACCAGCGCCAGCGACGGTTCGTGCTCGGCCAGACTGTGTCGCGACTGGCCGATGATGCGCAGCAGCCGCGCTCGCAGCAGCGGCTGGTCGGACAATTCCTTCTCCAGCTTTTCGGCGCCGCGCTCCAGCAGTGCGCGGGCAGTGACCTCGGCGCCTGCGCCCTGCTCGGGGTCAATGTCCGTCAGCAGGTTCTCCAGGAACTCGGCCGTGCCGCGCGCGGTGCGCTCCTGCCGCAGCGCCTGTTCCTCGGCCGCCAGCGCGCGCGCGCGCTCGTGCTCCAGGCGGTCGCTGTGCCAGACGAGGAAGCCCGCGCCGCTCAGCGCAAACACGGTGACCGCCACCGCCGCCGCGGTCGCCACCGGGTGCCGGCGCGCCGCCTTGCGCAGGCGATAGCTCCACGCATCGCCGCTGGCCTGCACGGGGCGGCCCTGGCGATACCGTTCGAGGTCGTCGGCCAGCGCGCCGGCCGAGGCGTAGCGCCGCTCCGGTTCGTGCCGGATGGCCATCAGGCAGATATGGTCGAGGTCGCCGCGCAGGGCGCGTATCGCGCGCGCTCCGGTCGTATCGGAACGGAGGCGGCGGCTCGGTGGCGGCGGTACATCGCCGGTCGCTGCAGCGTCGGCGAACGGTCGCGCGCCGGCGAGCAGTTCGTAGAGGATCACGCCCAGCGCATAGACATCGCTGCGCACATCGATGCGCGCGGTATCGCCCGCCCGCTGTTCGGGGCTCATGTACGCCGGCGTGCCGATCGGCAGGCCGGTCATGGTCAGCATGCCGTCGGTCGGGTCCAGGGCCTTCGCGATGCCGAAGTCGATCACGCACGGCACCGGGCGCCCGTCGATCTCGCGCACCATCACGTTGCCCGGCTTCAGGTCGCGATGGAGCACGCCGCGATCGTGCGCGTGCTGCACGGCGCGGCAAACCGCGACCATCAGGTCGATGCGCGCCGGTGTGGGCAGCGCATGCGACTCGCACCAACGCGTGACGGGCTCGCCGACAATCAGCTCGAGCACCACGTACGGCCTGCCGTCGGCGGCCGTGCCGGCATCGAGAATGCGCGCGATGTGCGGATGATCCATGCGCTCGAGCGTGCGTCGCTCCCAGGCGAAGCGCTCGAGGATGCGCCCGGTATCCAGCCCGCGACGCAGCACCTTGACCGCGACCTCGCGCCTGATCGGCACGTCCTGCTCGCCGCGATAGACGGTGCCCATGCCGCCTTCGCCCAGCACGCCGGTGATGCGGTAGGGGCCGATGTTCGCGGGCGGCGGCGTCGGCGGCGCCGCTTCGGCCGCAAGCGCCTGCACGGCAGCGGCCGCATCAGGCAGGCCGCGATCGATGAGTCCGGGCGCCGAGCGGTCGCGCGTGAGCAGGTCCTCGACCTCGGCGCGCAGCGCCGCATCGCCACCGCACACTTCGTCCAGCCAGGCCGCGCGTTCGGCTCCGTGGCGCTCGAGCGCCCCGACCAGCGCCGCCTTCACCCGCTGGTAGCGCGCAGCATCCATGGTCAGGTGTTCTCCAGCTCGCGCGCCAGCCACAGCCGCGCCGTGGCCCAGTCGCCGTCGATGGTGCGCGGCGACACGCCCAGGTCGGCCGCGATCTCCTCGATCGTCATGCCGCCGAACACGCGACGCTCCACCACCTGCGCCGCGCGCGGGTCCAGTTCGGCCAGCCGGCTGAGCGCCTCGTCGAGACCGAGCAGCTCGAGTTCGCGACGTTCCCCCGCCAGCAAGCCTTCGTCGAGCGTGACCTGCGCCCAGCCGCCGCCCCTCTTGTCCGCAGCGCGGGCCCGCGCATGGTCGACCAGCACCTGCCGCATGCAGCGCGCGGCGATGCCGTAGAAGTGGGCGCGGTCGGTCCAGGCGATGCGATCCTGGTCCACCAGGCGCAGCCACGCCTCGTGCACCAGGGCGGTGGGTTGCAGGGTGTGGGCGTCGCGTTCGCGCGCCATGAGCCGACCGGCGGCGCCGCGCAACTCGGCGTAGAGCAGCTCCAGGAGCTGCTCGTGTTCCAGGGCGCCGCGGCCCAGGAGCAGGCGGGTGACCTCGGCTTTGGTGGGCAGGGACATGCTGAAAGCGTACAGCAATTGTCATCTATTGTCACGTTTTGAGAACGCGCGCGATTATCGTATTCGCAGATTTGTTAATCTTTTATTCTACAGCATGTTATCAACTTGCGCCGGCGCAACTGGCCTACCGGTACCGCACCTTCACCCCCGGATTCACGCCCAGGTCGAGGATCACGTCCGTCGGCTTCAGGTCGCCCGCCGACAGCCGCTTCTGCAGGTCGGCCACCTGAAAGAGCGCGCGGATGGCGCTGGCCGCCAGCCGCCGACCCTCAAGCGAGTCGAGCAGCGCCTGCCGCTCGGTCTCGGCCACCTCGGCCTGGAGCTGGCAATGCACCGCAATGTGCGGGGGGATGGCCACGTCGATATCGATACCGGTCACGCTGTAGCCGGCGCGCCGGATGGCGGGCAAAAGCTCATTCAAGTCATCGGCCAGCGTCTTGGCGGCCTCCGAACTGAGCGTGCCGATTTCCGCCAGCCGCCCCACCGCGTCCCGCACCGCGCCGGCGCCGCCGCCAACGCCGTCCTTGGCCGATTGGGCCAGTGATTCGAGCTTGTCCTTCATGTCACATGCTCCCTGCACAAGGTGGGTCCGTTCGCCGCCCGCGAGGCGACAAATTGCGACAACATCCGCGGTGTCGCAAACCGCCCCTGTCCGGCGCCCCAAACCGCCTGCGGAGATACAAGTTGCGGATTCGGTGTTGAACGACGATCATGGATGCACATGGCAGGCGCGCCGAAAGTGCCCGCCGCCATGCCGCTTGGGCGATTCCTCTGCCATCTGGCCTGGACCCGCGCTGGGCGGGGCCGCTGCTCCGCGGCGATATCACAGGGCTTCTGACGCCTGTGGACCGGGTCACCTCGTACCCTTGTGAGCGACAAGCGCGATGCCGCGTGCTGCACACCCGTGTGCCGCCGTGCGCGTACGCGTTCGCCTTCGCACAAACCTGAGGCTGTTGCCGATGACCGATACAGGACGCGGGGGCCTTGACGATGCCCCGTTCGCCTGGCGCGAAGGCGCGGGCGGCAAGGTGTTCATCACCTGGCGTGGTCGGCAGGTCACGATCCTGAAGGACGAAGCCGCACAGTCCTTCCTCCGGCGCGTGCCGGACCTGGATGCGGTCGGTCAGCAGTTGGCCATGGCCAAGGTGACCGGAAATTTCAAGCGCGGCAATGAGCGCTGAACCAAACCCATCCGGGCCCTGTGTGGGCCCAGAACGGCCCTGACCGGGCCGAGGAGACTTGAACTTGAATACGAAGCCTTCCGAATTCGCCGCTTTCGCCCTTGAGCCCCGCCTGCTGGCGGCGGTCACCAAGGCCGGCTACACCAAGCCCACGCCCATCCAGCAGAAGGCCATCCCGGTCGTCATGGAAGGGTACGATGTGCTGGGTATCGCCCAGACCGGCACCGGCAAGACGGCGGCGTTCATGCTGCCCATCGCCCATCGCCTGGCCAACGGCCCGCGCCTGATGGGCCCCCGCGGCCCGCGCTGCCTCATCCTGGCGCCGACGCGCGAACTGGCCGACCAGATCGGGCAGGCCGGCGCGCAGTTCGGCGGTGTCGTGGGCCTGAGCGGCGCGGCGCTGTACGGCGGTATGAGCAAGCGTCCGCAGGACGAGAAGCTGCGGCGCGGCGTCGACGTGGTGGTAGCCTGCCCCGGCCGGCTGCTCGACCACGTGGATAGCGGCACCATCGACCTGCGCGGCATCGAGGTGCTGGTGCTTGATGAGGCCGACCAGATGTGCGACATGGGATTTTTGCCCGACGTGCGGCGCATCATCGCGCAGCTGCCGACGCAGCGGCAGACGCTGTTCTTCTCGGCCACCATGCCGAAGGACATCCGCCAGCTGGCCGACCAGATCCTGCGCGATCCCGTGGTCGTGGAAATCGGCCATTCGCGGCCGGCAGCCACCGTCTCGCACGCGCTGTACCCCATGCGCGAGAACATCAAGGGTCCGCTGCTGCTCGAGATGCTCGAGCGCGAGGCCACCGGCAAGGTGCTCATCTTCACGCGCACCAAGCGTCGTGCCCGCCACCTGGCCGAGATCCTGGAGCAGAAGGGCCACCGCGTGTCCGCACTGCAGGGCAACATGACGCAGAACCGCCGCCAGGCCGCACTCGACGGCTTCCGCAAGGAACGCTTCGACATCCTGGTAGCGACCGACCTGGCCGCGCGCGGCATCGACATCAGCGCCATCTCGCACGTGATCAACTACGACATGCCGTCGACGGTCGAAGCTTACACCCACCGCATCGGCCGCACCGGCCGCGCGGAACTGACGGGCGAGGCCTTCACCTTCACGACTCCGGAAGACGAGCCGCTCGTGCGCGGCATCGAGCGCGTGCTGGGCACGCGCATCGAGCGCCGGCTCCTGGATGGCTTCGATTACGGCTCCACGCCGCCGCGTCAGGGCCGCCCGCGCATGGAGCGCGACGGCAACTGGACGCCGCGCGGCGAGAGCGGGCCGGTGGCGGCTGCGAAGCCGGCGGCGCGCCGGAGCGGTGGACGCGGGGCTGGTACGGGTGGTTCGTCGGGCGCGGGGGCGCGCTCGGGCGGTAACGGCGGCACGGGCGGCAGGCCGGCGGCGCAGGGACAGAGCGGGCCGCGGCGGACGTTTGGGCGGCCGCGGTAGTCCGGGGCTGAGGACTTGCGCCGGCGCAAGTGGGTCGGTGGCGCAAGTCGTGACCCATGCTGTTCGAAAAGAGGCGGGCGCTCCCCAGGGAGCGCCCGTCTTCAGTTTTCAATGCAGTTGCTCGACCGCCTCGACAACGCCGCCGCCTAGCCGCCCACCCGCACCGGACGGATCTTCTTCAGCTCGGACTCCTCGCTCTGCATGGCCCAGTACAGGTCCCAGCGGTACTGCAGCGACATCCAGAAGTCGGCACTATTGCCGAAATAGCGCGACAAGCGGAGCGCCGTACTCGGCGTCATCCCGCGACGCTGGTTGACCAGCTCGTTGACCCGCTGGTACGGGACATGGATGCCATCGGCCAGATCCCGCTGCGAGATGCCCAGCGGCTTGAGGAACTCCTCAAGAAGCATCTCGCCCGGATGGGTCGGCTCTCGATGTGTCGGGACGCGCACCATGACGAAACCCCTCGTACCGGCAAATATCCTCAGTTGTCGGATCCCTGAACGACCGGACCATGATAGCATGACTCTCATGCTATTTCAACCGCCGCCATGGAGACGAGTCCATGCGCCTGACACAATTGAGCGGGCGCACGCCGTGGGCTTGGAAGATTCCGGGAGCAGACTTGCGCCGGCGCAAGTCGAGCGCGGCGGTGCGTGGCGACACGCGGACACCCCGGTGCCGCAACGGCAGCCTAGTCCAGAATCGCCCCCGCACGCCTGAACTTCAGGACGGCAAGCCGAACCACGATCGCCGCCAGGGCGCCGATCACGCAGAGACCGGTTGCGATCAACGGGGCCACTCCGGCCGCCGCGATGTCCGCCGAAACGCGGGTCTGCCAGGCGTGGGGAATCACCTTGGCGCCGATCGCGGCCAGAAGAACCAGCACGATCGGCAACCGACCGAGCAACTGCTGGGCCTGGCGAGCCGTGGCCGACCTCAGCGAGACCAGTGTTCCGAATCCGGACGCCATCACCGCGCCCAGGATGCTGACTCCGATGCTGCCGGCGAAGTTCAACGGCGCATAGAGAATCAGCGCCCCGTGCCCATGCGCCACGTTGACCGTCACGATCCCGACGAGCATGACGATCCAGGTGATCGCCAGCGCATAGGTGGCCAGCGCCGCGAGCTTCCCGAAAAGGATGGCGTGATCCGGTAGCCGACTGGAGAGCAACGTCTCCAGGGTGTGCCTCTCGCGCTCGCCGGCAAACGAATCCGCCGCAAGCGGACCGGCCAGAAGCGTGGGAAGCCATGCCCAGATCATCAGCAACAGCGGGGACTCCACCCATTGGATACCCATTTCGAACGGCACATAGATACCGATGACGGCAATGAACAGGATCAGGCCCAACTCGCGCCGGCCTCCGGAGAACACGCCGAATTCCCGCCATTCCTTCCAGAAGACGGCCCGGATATCGTCCATCATTGATTCTCCTCCATGACCGCCAGATAGGCATCCTCCAGGCTGCGGTCCGGCTTCCTGACTTCCTCGATCTCCGCGCCCATCCCCACGGCCAGGCTGACCAGGGACGGCACGGCGGCCGCATCGCCGAGTTCGATGAAGAGCGCGTTGCCCTCGCAGACCGCGGAGATGACCGCGCTGTTTGTTCGCATCTCCTGCAGCAACCGCCCGGAATCCAGGCCTCGTCCGCGGATCTCGAGGCAGGGAATTGTGCGACGCCGACGCAGTTCATCCGGGCTGCCGACGGCAAGCAGCTTCCCTTGCCGGATGACGCCTACCAAGGTGCACAGCTTCTCCGCCTCGGCGAGATTGTGCGTATTGATGAACACCGTGGTGCCTTCGCTGGCAACCATGGCCAGCAGCGCCGCCCTGAGTTCCGTCGAAGCCTGTGGATCCAGTCCCGCCGTCGGCTCGTCGAGGATCACTACCCGCGGCCGATGGAGGACCGCCCGGGCGATCGCCAACTTCTGTCGCATCCCGCGGCTCCAGGTTCCCACGCGCTCATGGCGTCGTTCCCATAGCCCGGCTGCGGTTAGCAATTCGCAGATGCGTGCGGCGCGGCCAGCAGCGTTCAAGTGCCAGACGCGCCCATAGAACTGCAGATTGTCCTCGGCGCTCAGCCGCTCATAGAGTCCCGAGTGCTCGCACAGCACGCCGCAGTGCTGCCGGATGAGGTGCGCTTCGTTTCGGATGTCATGACCGAGGACGATTGCCGTCCCCGTGGTCGGCACCACCAGGCCCAGCAGCATCCTGATCGTTGTCGTCTTGCCGGATCCGTTCGGGCCGAGAAAGCCGAACACGGAGCCAGGACCGATGTCCAGGCTGAGGTCGTCCACAGCCTTGACGGATCCGAATTCGCGAACCAGATGCTCTATCCGGATGGCGCTATGCGGCACGATTCATTCCTCATCCCTGCATGTGCATTCGGGGCTGCTTGGCCGGCATCATGTCAAAAGACGCATCCCGCGATGTCGTCGGCCCGGAGAGTGTCCCACTTCGGCAGTCATCCCGTCAATCTTCACGCCAACAGGGGGTTGCGCCGAGGTCCGCCCGGGACTTGCGCCGGCGCAAGTCCGCACACTGGCGCCCCACCCCACTCGCAGTATCATGACCGCTCCACGCCCCGACCAGCGCACTAGGTGCGTTGATCAGGCGAATCCGCTACGCCCCGCCTTCCGCGAAAGGCGCCCAATATGCCCGGCAACACCATCCGACTGCACCGCGTGCTGCGCGCCCCGGCCGAGCGCGTGTACCGCGCGTTCCTCGATCCCGACGCGATGGTCAAGTGGCTGCCCCCGCACGGATTCACCGGCAAGGTGCACCACCTCGACGCCACCGTCGGCGGCACCTACAAGATGTCGTTCACGAACTTCAGCACCGGCAGCTCGCATTCGTTCGGGGGCAAGTACCTGGAACTGGAGCCGGGCCGGCGCATCCGCCACACCGACGCCTTCGACGACCCGAACCTGCCCGGCGGCATGGTCGTGACCGTGGACCTCAAGCAGGTCTCGTGCGGCACCGAGGTGTCGATCGTGCAGGAAGGAATCCCCGAGATGATCCCCACCGAGGCGTGCTACCTTGGCTGGCATGAGTCGCTCACGCTGCTGACACAGCTGGTCGAGCCGGAGATTCCGGATCAGGGCTGAATGGAGGCTCATCGATGAAGACGTTCGTGATCCTGGCCACTGTCCTCGCGCTGGCAGGCGCGGCACCGTCGGCCCGCGCTGACGACGCCGCGCTGACCGCGCGCGTGAACGCCTTCGTCGACGAGTGGCATGCCGACGCCGCGCACGCGCGGCCCGCCTTCTTCGACAAGATCGCCGCCGACGGCATCTACATCGGCACCGACCGCACCGAGCGCTGGACCCGCGACGCCTTCAAGGCCTGGGCGGCGCGCTTCTTCGAGCGCGAGAGCGCCTGGACGCTGGTGCCGCGCGAGCGCCACGTTCGCGGGTCGGCAGACGGCGCGATGATCTGGTTCGACGAGCAGCTCGATTCGTCGATGGGCGTGCTGCAGGCCACGGGCGTGATGCGTGTCGCGGGCGAGCGCCTCGAGATCGTGCACTACCAGCTGTCGATCGCGGTGCCGAACGGGGTGCAACCTCGGGTGACGGAGCTCATTGCGGGGGCGGCAGAGAAGTAGTTGCGCCGGCGCAAGTGGCGATCGCCCGACTTGCGCCGGCGCAAGTGATAGTGGCCGGAGCGGTCGGCCCACCTATGAAGGATCCGCCACCCGCCCCAGGAACAACACCGCCCCACTGGCCTGATGCCTGATCGCCAGGATGAACGGCCGGTCCGCCGTGAACACCTTCAGCTGCTCCACCGGGCGGGCCGAGGTGACCTCCATCGTCACCGCTGTCGCGGCCGCGGCTTCGGTGCCCTTCTCGTCGACATCCAGATAGGCCTTGTGCACCACCTTGTCGATGTTCAGGGGTGCGCCGGTCGTCGTCAGGCCGGAGAAATCGGCGGCGGCGGTGAAGGCCGTCGGCATCCCCAGCGCCGCCAGCGTCCCGGCCAGGTCGAACGCCGTCTCGAGATGCAGGCGTGGCAGACCGACGGCGACGCGCGCCGGCGCCGGCGCGGCCAGCCAGCCGGCGAACTTGTCGGCGTCGAGGCCGGCTTCGACCGAAGACAAAGAAGTACCTTCGGCCGGCAGGATCAGGACCATCTCCAGGGCGCCGCCCTTGTAGGGCAGGGCCAGGATCTGGACCTCGCCGTCCTCGGCATAGCCGAAGCGGCCGGTCACGTGCATGAACGGCAGCGTCACGTCGCCGCCGCGTTCGCGATGGAACGGACCGTCGGTGGTGGCATCGACGGCGAACGGCTGCTGCCAGGTGCCCAGGAAGTGGATGGCGTTGACCAACACCAGGCGGGTGCCGGCATGGAGCGCGCCAGGGGCCAGCAGGTTGCGGATCTTCTGTGCCGTCTGCTCTTCGACCCACGTGTTGATGTCGCGGCGGACGGCGTCGGGATTGGCGCGGAAGTCGACCTGTTCGAGCCCGGCCTTGTAGTGTTGATCGAGCAGGGCGAGGAACGCGGGCGAGAAGCCGAAGTCGTGCTGACCGTACAGGCGGTTGGCCACGTTCAGGGTCGCGTGGTCGTTCGCGGCGGTGAGCGTCGTCATGAGATCGCCAAAGGCGGCGGCCACTCCTGCATCATCGCCCGACAGGTGCAGCACGCGATCCATCTCGTCGGCGGTGACGCCGCGGGCGCCGATACTGGTCATCGACAGGGCGCCGGCGATGCTGGCCGGCGAGAAGAACAGGTTGCTGCCTTCGGCGCGCAGCTGCCGGTACAGGTCAACGCCGAAGGCGTTGGTCGCGGCGGCCGGGTCGAAGCTGCTTTCACCGGCGGCGCGGCTGCCGCCGGCAGCCAGGGGCGCGAGCAGCAGGAACATGGCCACGTGTCGCCGATTCATGGGCAGCCCTCCGGAGTCCTGGGGTGAAGCTGGCACATCAAGATAGGAACATGGCGGCGGGGCGCCGGTTCCGGGCTGGCTGATTGCGTCTTTTCAATGGCGCCGCCATGTTCCGGCACTTGCGCCGGCGCAAGTGGTCTGCTGGCACGAATCGAACCCACCACCAAAGAAACGCCGTCCATCTAAGTATATATTTAGCAACAAGATAGATAATTTTTCGGCGTGCTCGTGTAAATTGTAAATCGGATTTTCCATTTACATGGCCCACTTGGAGACGATAGGATAGCGCCCGCTCCACTGAAGCCTCTACCCCTAAGGAGCCGCCGTGTTTGCGCGCACGATGGCCGCCACGCTGAGGCGGCAGGCCCTCCATTACCCGGTGGTCACCCTTACCGGCCCCCGCCAGTCCGGCAAGACGACGCTCGCCCGCCAGGCCTTTCCCGGCCTGGCGTACGCCAACCTGGAGGATCCCGGTCAACGCGAATACGCGCTCCACGACCCGCGCGAGTTCCTGGGCAGTCAAGCCGGCGGACTGATCATCGACGAGGCACAACGCGCGCCCGACCTGTTCTCTTATATCCAGGCGCTTGTCGACCAGGACGACTCACCGGGGCGCTTCATCCTGACGGGCTCCCACGACTTCCTGCTCATGCGGTCGATCCGGCAGTCACTGGCCGGGCGCGCAGCCGTGCTTCGCCTGCTGCCGCTGTCGCTGGCCGAGTTGCGTGGCCGAGCCCCCATCGATCTGGAGCAGTTGGGCCGCCCCCTGCCGCCTGCGTCAGCTATCCCGAACGTGCGGGACAACACTCGCGACACTCCTGCAACACCGGGTTTGCTGGACACGCTCTTCGCCGGCGGCTACCCGCGGTTGCACGACAAAGGGATCGCACCCGGCGACTGGCTGGCCAACTATGTGCGGACCTATGTCGAGCGCGACGTCGCAGAAGTTCTGCAAGTGAGCGACCTCGAGGCCTTCGGGCGGTTCCTTGGCCTGTGCGCCGGGCGCAATGCGCAACTGCTGAACCTGACGTCGCTGGCCAACGACTGTGGCATCACTCATCCCACCGCCCGCAGCTGGTTGTCAGTGCTGGAAACGAGTTACATCGTCAAGCTGCTGCGCCCGCACCACCGCAACTTCAGCAAGCGCCTGGTCAAGAGTGCGAAACTCTATTTCCTGGACACCGGGCTGTTGTGTTACCTCCTGCGCATCCGCTCGCCCGAAGAACTTCGCACACACGCGTTGCGCGGCGCTGTCTTCGAGAGCTTCGTATTCTCGGAGTTGATGAAGAACCAGTTGAACCGCGGGCTTGAGGCGGACCTGTATTTCTGGCGCGATTCGTCCGGCAAGGAGATTGATTTCGTCATCGACCGCGGGCATGAACTGGTCCCCGTGGAGGCGAAGTCGGCGCTCACGATCTCCGAGGACGCGCTGGCCTGGCTCGGCCACTGGCAGGCCCTGGCCGGGCAGGACGGCGGGCCAGCCGCGCTGGTCTATGGCGGCGACACCTGCGTGAACAGATCGACAGCAGCCGTGTATTCATGGAATGTGCTGTAAGCAGCGGCAACCTGCCCTGAATCCGGGAGCCCGACCGTGATCACCCTCGACAACCTCACCCGCCGCTTCGGCGCCACCACCGCCGTCGATGCGCTCACCGCGACCATCCCCGCCGGCGCCATCACCGCGCTGCTGGGCCCCAACGGCGCGGGCAAGACCACCACGCTGAACCTGCTGACCACGCTGCTCGAGCCCAGCGACGGCACCGCGACCGTGGCCGGGTGCGACCTGCGTACCGATGGCGCCGGTGTGCGGCGCGCGATCGGCTATGTGCCCGAGCACGGGACCGTGTACGAGGGCCTGACGGCCGACGAGTATCTCGAACTGGCCGGGCGCATCCGCGGGCTCACGTCAGCAGAGATCACCGCGCGCGCGACACCGCTGCTCGAACGGTTCGAGGTGGCCGAGGCGCGCGGCAACCGCCTCGGCACCTTCAGCAAGGGGATGCGGCGCAAGGTGCTGGTGACCGCGGCGCTGCTGCACCGGCCACCGGTGCTGCTGCTCGACGAGCCGATGGACGGGCTCGACGTGCGCAGCCAGAAGACGCTGGCCGACCTGCTGCTCGAACTGGCGGCGGGCGGCGCCTGCATCGTCTATTCGAGTCACATCCTGCAGCAGGTCGAGGAAGTGGTGTCGCGCGTGCTGCTCGTGCACCAGGGGCGGCTGCGCTGGGACGGATCGCTGGGCGACCTGCGCGCCACGCACGAAGGCGCCGGGCTGCGCGACATCTTCCTGGAGTTGACCGGCGGCGGGGCGGAAGCGTGACGCGCCTTTCCAGCCTGCTGGTGCGCGCGGCCGGCGGCGATCCGGCGGTAGTGCTGCCGTTGCTGAAGGCGTTGCGGCAGGATGCGCGCGGCATCTACCTCAGCCTGCGATCGCGCGACCCGCGCGGCTTCCGCATCCCGCCCGAGTCGATGCACCTCATCATGCTGGTCATCGCGGCGCTGGGCTCGGTGGGGCTGGTCTTCGCCTTCATCGCGGGCGCCGAGAGCGGCCGGCCGCTGCTCGGGCCGGCGGTGCTGTGCGTGGCCCAGGTGCTGCTGCTGGCCACGAACCTGGTGGGGCAGGTGGTGCCGGCGCTGCTGCTGGCCGAGGACGAGCTCACCGTGGGCTGGTGGCCGCTGCGGCGGCGCGACCTGCTGCTGGCGCGGATCGGCACCGCGCTGGTGCCCGCGCTGCAGCTGAGCGCGGCGCTGTCGGTGGTGCCGCTGATGACGCTGGTGTTCACGGGGCGGCCCCTGGTGTTGGCGGCGGCGCTGCTCTTCATCGCCGTACTGGTGCAGACCGTGGTCCTGGCGATCGGCGCCGCCGCGCTGACCACCGCGCTGGTGCGCGCGGTCGGGCAGCGACAGGCGCGGCGATTGGCGGCGCCGCTGGTCGACGGCAACCTGGCGGCGCTGCCGCTGCTGCTGCTGCCGGCGATGGAGCCGCTGTCGCGGTACATCAAGTCCCATCCCGGCGTGGTGAACTGGCTGCCGCCGGTGTGGTTCGCGCGCTTCGGCGATCCGCTCGGCGGACCAGACGCCTGGCGCGGCATGGCGCTCGCCGCGGCATTGACGCTGCTGGTTCTGACGGTGGGCTGGCGGCTGGCCACGCCGCGCACCGGTTCACCCACGGTCGAAGCGCCCGAGCCTGCCGGGCGTCGCCGCGGACACTGGACCGACGTGTTGCCGCTGCTGCTGCGGCCGTGGCTGCGCGGGCGTGAAGGCTGGGTCACCGGACGGCTGCTCGCGGCTCACCTGCGCGACGACTGGCGCTTCGGCGCCAACACGCTGCTGAATGTGGCGGTGCTCGGCGCCATGCTCTGGTACTACACCCGCCCCGAGGCCGACAGCACCAACCCCGGGCTGGACCTGATGCTCGGCGGCAGCCAGACGTTGCTGATCATGTCGATGTCGATCCCGTTCCTGATCGCCTTCAGCAGCACGCCGAAGGCCTTGTGGGTGGTGGCCCTGGCCGACCTGGATGCCGGGCGCCTGCTCGCCGCGCAACGCGGGCTGGTGCGCGGGCTGGCGCTGGTGCCGCTGCTGGTTATCATGGCCGTCCGGGGTCATTTGCTGGGCGTGGGCTGGCTGGCGCTGGCCGTGACGCTGGGCCTCATGGCCTTCGAGTGCGAGTTGCTGCTGCTGCTCGCGCAGCGACTGCAGCCGCTGTTGCCGTTCTCGCGGGCCTACACGCGCGACCAGTCGTCGCAGACCATGCTGCGCGGCATGGCCCTGTTCGGCATCCTGATCGGCGTGGCGCTGGTCAACCTGGCCGCCGCGTATGTGTCACCGGTGCGCTACGGGCTGCTCGCGGCGCTGCCGGTGGCCATCTGGCTGGTGCGGCGCAACGTGGCGCGGCGCGTGGCGGGAAGCCGTTTGAACGTGGCCGAGATCGTGGCCTGAACAGGACAGGACATCATGAAATCGAGATTCACCGTCGCAACGCTGCTCGTGACTGCACTGGCCACCGCAATCCAGGCCCACGCCACCGAAATCATCGACCGCCGCGCCGAGCAGCCCGGCACCTTCCCGGTCATCGCGGCCGAGACGCTGCGCGGCCGCAGCGTGCGGCTGCCCGAACAACTGAAGGGCGAGCGCAACCTGCTGATCGTCGCCTACGAGCGCGAGCAGCAGGCCGACATCGACACCTGGCTGGCCGTGCTCGACACCCTGGCGCCCCAGCTGCCCGACTTCGCCTACTACGAGCTGCCCACCATCGGCACCAACTACAAGTGGATGCGCGCCGTGATCGACGGCGGCATGAAGCAGGGCATTCCCGACCGCGCGCAGCGCGACCGCACCATCACCTTGTATCTGGATGTAGACTGGTTCCGCGGGCAGATCGGGACGGCGGACAACCCGGGCATCGCGGCGTTGCTGGTCGACAGGCAGGGGAACATCGCGGCGCGGTGGTATGGGCGGTATGCGGCTGACTATGGGGATGAACTGCGGGCGGCGGTCAGCCTGAACTCCGGACCCTGACCGTACGCGACTTGCGCCGGCGCAAGTCCGGCACAGCGGCGCCCCCGCGCACATCCGTTGCGCCTACCGGAACAACGCCTTCACGCCCCCCAGGCTTTTCTTCTGCGCCGGCAGCGGACCCGGAAGGAACGGGTCCCACTGGATGAAGTACGGGTCCTCGGGGCGGTCATTGCCGTCGTAGATCCACGCCTGGATGCTGTCGGGATCGGCAGTGCCCCACCAGTTGTTCGTCATGTCCAGTGTCGCCGGCGTCGCGTCGGCGCGCTTTTCCGGCGTGATGTCGCAAACCACATAGCGCTCGCCGCGGGCCAGCGTGGAGTTGCGGATGTAGCCGCCGAACAGGGCCACGTATTCCAGCGTGGCCAGGGTCACGTCGGAGACGTGGATGTTGTCTACAGCCCAGAGGGCCTGGGTGCCGTATTGACTCAGCGCGCTACGTTGGTTGCGGAATTCGCAGCGTTCAAGGGCGATCCTCTGGCCACCGTTGGCCACTCCGCCCTGCGATTGGCCATCGAACAGGCACTCATGGATGCGTGCATCCGAGCCGAGCGTCACGACCACTCCCGCAGTTCCTCGCAGGAACGTGCAATTGTCGACCTCTGCATCTGCCGTCGCCTGTATCAGCATATGCTGCTGCGGTGTGGCGGGCTGGAGGTCCAGAATGAACGTACATCCATCTACCCGCAGGACGTCAGGGCCGGAAGTTCCCAGATGGTAGTAGCTTGTATAGGCTACCGAATCAAACCGACAATCGCGCACCTCCGAATGCGTAGTTTCCGATCTGATGCCTATGCGGTGTCCGCCAAATGCGCTGCCGGTCACAATCAATGAATCGACCGAGCTCATGGACATGACCCCACAGTGCATATTCTCAAACCTGATGCCGGCAATACGAACCACTGCCGCTCCATAGTACCTGTCGAGGTACGCGCCGCAATCATTGCCTTGGATGATGGAGCAAGGCTGCGCCGGTCCAATGACGGTCAGATCCCGACCTGCGCCGATAATCGTGACCTCTTCGATTGTGACGTGAAATCGCACGTACTTCTGTGCTGGTGGATTTCCAATCTGATGCTTGTCGTCGAACCTCCCCGCGCCGACACGGATCGTGTCTCCGGATGCGGCCGCATTGACCGCGTCCTGGATCACGCTGAAGTCGCCCGAACCGTCCTTCGCAACATGCCAGGTGGTGCCGATTGCCGGAATGGCCAGGCACATACAGGCGGCCAAACATACCAACATTCGCATGGCCGCCCTCACTGGACCAGTGTGATTCGCGACGTCAGTGAACCGTTCGCGGTCGTCAGCTTCGCCAGATACACGCCGCTTGGTACGGGATTGCCGCGGTCGTCCCGTCCGTTCCATGTTGCGCCGTGCTGGCCTGGTCCAGCGATGCCATGGATCAGCGTCCGTATCTGGGCGCCGCGCAAATCATATAGCGACAGATCTACGATTCCGGGCCCCGGGAGCGTGAACACTATCTCGGTTCCGGGATTCGCCGGATTAGGATGCGCCGCCAGTGTGATTGCCGCGGCGCTTGTAGACGTCGTGGGCTCTGCGGGCGCCAGAATGGTCCCCGCCTTTCGCTCGCCTGCCGTCCCCGCTCGACTCTTGTCGGCGCTGATGTCCCCGACAATTGCCAGCTGGCAGCTGCCCGATAGTGCGTCCCAGGATTCTTCGCTTGTCACGATCCAAGCGCTTGGCCGACCTATACCCGCGCAGTATCCGATTCCGGCCCCTCCATTTCGCCCCAGGCTCACACATGAGCTGGAGGCCGGCAACTGTAGGAAGACATAAAGCCCGGAGGTTCCAGATGCAACGGGTTCGGAGAATTCGACATGGCTCCACGCGGAGTCGTTGCCGGCGACATCCGAGCTGACAACGACCGCATCCCGAATCGACGGACGAGACCCAGGATCCCCGCTGGTCGCGAGCACCTGCGGAAATGCCGCAGCGCTGTCGTTGTTGTACCAGCTGAATCCCGTCAGCGCTTCCCCTTCAGCCAAAGGCACCCAGAATGCCAGTGCCGTCGAATCTGCGACCGCACTCAGCCCGAGCACGCCATCGATCTCCGGCATGACGCTGTCGGCCGTTGCGGGCTCCGCGGAGCCGAGAGACAGGCCCTGGAGTACGATTATCGCCGAAAAGATGAATCTGATCATAACCAACCCCCCTATCGAATCTGAACACAGGAACTCGTCTTGAAGCTCTTCGGCGACGCGCTCTGTGTTGCGATGCCATACAGCGCGCTCTCGGCCATGAATGAGTACTGGCAGCTGTCGGTGCAGGTGCCGCCGTCCCAGGAGAGCGTGTGTCGGTAGTTCTTATTGGTGGCGTCGTAGGTGATTTCGATCTCAGAGTTGCCGGAGTTCAGCACGAACGAATTGGATCCGCACTCGGGATGTCCCGAAGCGGGCGTGACAGTCACTTCGTCTCCCGCCTCCTCCGTGAGAAGTTCCGTGGTCCAGGTGAACTCCCACGTGTACATCGCAAGGTAAGGGTCGTAGCTCTTGGTGAAGCCGAGGCTGCTCTGCGGAATCTTGTATTGTC
This sequence comes from bacterium, assembly GCA_016703265.1. Taxonomy (NCBI): domain Bacteria; species bacterium. The sequence continues at coordinate 364,541 of JADJCK010000004.1, read as the reverse complement.
CCAATGTGTGATATAGGCCCGTCTCGAGGCCGGTGTAGGCCTGCGTGGTCTCACCGTCCGGCCAGATGACCGTCACGTCCACCTCGCCTTGGTGATCGCCGAGTCCGTACACCAGATCCAACGCGCCTTGCCCCGCCTTGCCGCTGCCGCCGTCGACCACTTGCGCCTGAACGTCTGTCCCGTGGCTGACCTTCACCGTCGCGCCGATTCCGAATCGATTGCTCTTCTCAGCATCGAAACAGCGCAAACTGATGCCGATCCAGTTTCCGAGCGGGTGGGCCGGATCGTTCTCGTCCACTGGGTAGTAGTGAAAGAACTGACCGTCGGTGCATATGCGACTCATGTAGACATCGACCGCGCCGTCCCTGTTGAAATCCGCCACCACCGCCGGGCCCGTATTGCGATACTCCGCGGTTCCCCCGTCGCTGACTCGATACCATTCGTGTACTTCGCTGGTGAACTGCAACGGCTGGGTACCCCCCTCCGGGTCGATGTTCAGCATCGTGTAGGCGTACTGGTCCGGGTCAACAAACACATAGTCGGGATGGCCGTCGAGGTTGTAGTCGCAGACATCCAGGTCGAGCGGATCTCGTGTATTGTTGATCACGAACCCTCCCGACCATCCGAAAGTGATGGGCGCCACGCCCGACAGCGGCACGCACTTGAAATAGCCGGACTCGTTGTTGTTCGCGTACACGATGTCAAGGTCGCCGTCTGGTTCAACATCGGCGATGGCGGCCGCACAGTTCACGTAGGTCCAGTGGTCGTTCTCTCCATCCAGGCCATCAGCGGTAGCGTCGGTGAACGTGCCGTCTCCATCATTGATGAAGTAGCGCGACAAGCCGCCATGATAGGGATCTCCTTGCCCTTCTCCGTCCGGTCCGGCCTGCACAAGGACGAGATCCATCCAGTGGTCCGAGTTGAAGTCGGCCCATAGTGCGGAGACACACCCGGAACCCGAGATTCCGGCCGCGGTTACCTCAGTGAAAGTGATCCCGTTCGTGTTCCGGAGCAGTCGCGTTGAAGCACAACCCTCGAGGGTCGCACTCTCTACCAATACAAGCAAGTCGATCCGGCCGTCGGCGTCGTAGTCGCCCCAAGAGCCAGAGATCGTCTGGTTTTCGGAGGAGGTGGAACTATTGATCCCCGAAGCGATGGTAGAGTCCGCAAACACTCCGGAGCCGTTGTTGTGAAGGAGCCGGTGCCCATTGGCGCCGGGCAGATATATATCCAACCCTCCATCATTGTCGTAGTCCGCAACGATCACACCTGCTGCGTCACGAACACTCGCACTGACACCTGATGGAAACACAGCAAAGGTGAGGTCGTCGAAGAGAGGTACCCCGGTTGTCGCGTCGTAGTCTGCGGCAATGAAGGCTGACCGATCTGCCGCCAAGACCAAATCAAGCGCGCCGTCACTATTCAAATCTGCCGCCATTGAGTTGTGCGGTACGCCCTCATATGTGTCCTCCAAGCCGGTGGACTCCGACCCGTCTCGATACACGACGCCCGACGTGTAGGATGCCAGTCGCAATTCTGGCAGCGCCAGCGCCGCAGTGCTCATGCGCCGACCCTGCTCAGCAGTGAACCCTGCCCAACTGCCGACATCCGGCTCTTTCATGATATTCGTGGCTGGCGCGACCTTCGGCGTATCCGTAACAAGGTCGCCCGCCACCTCACTGTTTGCCCCGCTTTCGAGCTCCACACCAAAGGTCGTTTCGTCGGTATCGTAGAGCCCGAGACAGTGACTCATGAAGTGGCTCAACGCCGACGTTCCGCACGCCGCACCGGTCAACACGAGAGCGGTGCTCGGAACGCCTGCCGTCGTGCCTTCAATCGCCCCACTGGATTCGGCTAGGAATATGTCTATGCGCGTCGAGTCCGAGTACGTCGTGAAAAGCGTGCCCGCACTATCGATCGCGCTATGGAACAACTGGCTGTTGTTGATGTCGCTTCTTGCCAAGGGCACGAACAAGATCCCCACCGACGCGAAATCGGCACTCAGACCAGCCAGTAGGGAATCGATGGCGGACTGGCCGTAACCACCCGATCCATCGCTTTCGTGCAGCACATGCAGGGCCAGTTGCAGGGCGGGAAGGACCGCGCCGTCTTCGTAGGGCGCCTGGCGATTCAGCTCCAAAAGCGCATCGATCGTATCAGGCTGCGCATGGCAGATGAGGTCCTGGGCTCGCGAGAACCCGGCACTCATGGCGACCATGCAGACCAGAAAGAAACAAGATGGCCGGGGAAACAAACGGCGGCAGTTCATGGACGGCCTCCCACATTGATAACGGCAGAATTTTGAGATTCGGATATCGGGCCGAGCTGAGATGCTTGCCATGATGTCGGTACGCCCTTGTCCGATCGCTGGTGACCTTAGCGCACCTGTTCACTGCTGGTCAAGCCAACTGTTGGCAATTGATTCGCATTTGGAAGTCGTGCGCTTCTTTGCGATGGATTTCGTCTTCTTGAGGGAGTATGCGATGCGGTCGCCTCAGCGATTCTATTGAGGCCGGCGTGCACCGAGTCCCCTCGCGACCGCCGACTGCGCCTGTCTATCGATATGAACGTCATCGCCTACTACGACCTGCCCACCATCGGCACCAACTACAATTGGATGCGCGCGGTAATCGACGGCGGCATGAAGCAGGGCATTCCCGACCGCGCACAGCGTGACCGCACCATCACCTTGTACCTGGATGTGGACTGGTTCCGCGGGCAGCTCGGGACGGCGGACAACGACGGCATCGCGGCGTTGCTGGTCGACAGGCAGGGGAACATCGCGGCGCGGTGGTATGGGCGGTATGCGGCGGCGTTCGGGGATGAGCTGCGGGCGGCGGTGGCACCGGCTCCGGCAACGCAACCCTGACCGAAAACCACTTGCGCCGGCGCAAGTCTCACGATTCCGAGCGCCGGCGTTCATTCATCAGGGCAAGGCACGGACCTCGAACGGTCATTCGGCGGCGGATTCGCCCGCACGGTCATTGAACCAGGCCACGATGCGCGCCCGCTCGGCAGGCTCGAAATCCCCTCCGTACATGCGCAGGAAGATCCGGGCGCGCAGCGATTGGCCCTCGGGGTGGGGCTCGTCGGCCAGGCCGGCGACGACCAGGGCGCGTGCGTCAGCCCACATGCGCGTGCACATGACCAGCCGCTCCTCCGGCGTCAGCGCCATCAGCATGTCGCGATAGCGGGCGCGCACTTCCGCCGACGTATCCTGGCTCATCCGAGCAACTCCCTGAGTTGCGCGACGACACCCAGTCGCGCGGCCCAGTCCTCGAGGTAGTTGAGGTCCATGCCGGCCGTCGACTCCAGCAGCAGGACCAGGTCCGCGCGCTGCTGTGGAGACTCACCCTCTTTCCACCACACGAGCTTCGACAGCACGAGATCCTCGCGCGCCACCACGGAGACCTCGAGCCCGGCGATGTGCTTGCGCTGCCGCCGGGCGAACTCAACCTGACGATACTCGTCGTCGCGGCGGACAATGAAATCCGCCTTGGCCACACCTTCGTTGTGGATCACGTTGAACATGCCGCCCCGCGCGATGGCGTCCGCCACGGCCTCAGCACTGACGTAGCATTCGGCCCCGAACAGGCGCACCCAGTCCGCCGCCTTCGTCGAGGCACACTCGACCACCAGGTCGATGTCGCGCGTCATCCGCGGCTGGGTGTAGAGCGACATAGCCACCGAACCCGTCAGCATGTAGGGCACGCGCGCCGCATCAAGGCGGCGCACGACGAATCCCAGGAATTCCAGTTGGTCGTTCATGGTATCCACAATGATACCCCGGATCGCAGGGGACTTCCACCCGCGCAACTGGACAATGATGACAATTGATTCCAGCCCAATGGGATCGAAGCGTGCGGCCCGCCCCGCCCCGGGACTTGCGCCGGCGCAACTCCCCCGGATTGGCCCCCTTTTTTCCATTCCCTAACCTGTCGTTGACCTTCGCCTCTTAACCTGTCGCAAACAGAGCCGCGCCGCCCGCGCCCGCCGGGGTGCGGCGCGCCGGCGCTTCCCGCCATCCCCGTCCCGGACGGTGCCCATGCGTCGACTCCTGCTGCTCGCGGCGGCCGGCTGGCTGCTGGCTGCGCCCGCCCCCGCCCTGGCTGACGGCCTGAAGGGCCAGGTGCGCGACCTCGACTCGAAATCGGAGTTGATCGGCGCCGACGTCGTGCTGCTGGGCTCGGACCACCGCACCGCCACCGACATCAAGGGGCGTTTCGAGTTTCCCGACCTGCTGCCCGGCACCTACGAACTGCGCGCCACCTACACGGGTTACAACCCCCGCACCATCACGAACGTGCGGGTGGTGCCGGGTCCGGCGGCCGAGATCATGGTCGAGCTGGAGGGCACCCGCGCCTACGAGACCGACGAGATGGTTGTCAGCGGCACCCGCGTGCTGTCGACCGACAGCGCCCTGATGCTCAGTCGCCAGCAGGCCGGCGTCATCGGCGATGCGATCAGCGCCGCCCAGATCTCGCGCTCGCCGGACGGCAACAGCGGCGATGCGCTCAAGCGCGTGCCCGGCCTGACCGTGAACGACGGCAAGTATGTGTTCGTGCGCGGCATCGGCGACCGCTACAACGTCACCGAGGTCAACGGCGTCCAGATGAGCGGCACCAACGTCGACCGCGACCGCAAGAGCTTCAACTTCGACATGGTGCCGGCCAACCTGCTGTCCAACATCACCGTCATCAAGCAGGCCACGCCCGACCTGCCGGGCGATTTCTCGGGCGGCCTGGTGCGCATCAGCACGCTGGAGTTCCCGGAAGGGCCCACCACCGCGGCCGGCTACACCATCGGCGCCATCAGCGGTGCGACGGGCAGCACGCTGCAGTACGACGCGATCCGGGGCGACACCGACTGGCTGGGCATCGACGACGGCGGCCGCGACTTTCCCGACGCCTTGCGCGACAGCACGGTCACCTACCAGAACCTCTCGCTGCGCAACCCGTACCTGGCCCGGGCGCTGCCCAACCGCTGGACCACCGAGGGGCGCCCTGCCCCGCCGCGCATGTCGTTCAACCTCTCGCACGGCAACAAGGTGCGGCTGCTGGGCGTCGACGTGGGCTTCATGGGCGCCGCGTCGTACGGCGACAAGGCCGACATCGAGGACGAGAACGAGGTCCGCATCGGCGGCAACTCCATCATCGCCGGCGGCACCACGCACCACACGCAGACCACCCTGGGCGGGCTGGCCAACATCTTCCTGCGCTGGGGGCGGCAGCGGATCGGGTTCACGAACCTGTACAACCGCACCACCGACAGCCAGATCACGTTCATGTCGGGCAAGGACCAGAAGACCTTCGAGTGGCGCACGATGTCGTGGCACGAGCGCTACCAGTTCGTCGACAAGATCGACGGCAGCCACCACCTGCCGGGCCCCGGCGGCGGCTTCGAGCTGGACTGGCAGGTCTCCTACGGCGAATCGCACGCCACCGAGCCCGACCGGCGCTACCTCGCCTACAACCTCGACTTCGAGCCGAAGGCCATGGACGAGAACATGCGCACCTGGACCTGGCTGGACGAGACCCGGCGGGGCCACGGCGTGGACCTGGCCTGGTCGCCGACCAACGACGACCTGGCGCGCGAACACAACCTGGAGATCAAGGCCGGTTTCAAGCGCGACCAGCGTTCGCGCACGTTCGATTCGGAGTCGTGGTACACGCTGCGGTCCCAGTCCAACCGGTTCGACGGCGCCCTGGCCTTCCTGCCGCCGGACTCGATCTTCCGTCCGAGAACTACAACGAGGTCTCCGATCCGCGGCGGGGCACCAAGTGGGAGTTCGTGCAGGACACCGTCCTGAGCGGGACCTATGTGGGCAACCACGAGATCGACGCCTGGTATGCGATGGTCGACCTGCCGTTCTCGGTGCGCCAGGAGGTCATGCGGCTGACCGGCGGGGCGCGCGTCGAGGATTCCGACCAGGTCGTGTACTCGGTCCAGAACAAGCTCTTTCCCGATGTCCAGGACACCTCGCGCATCGACAAGCGCGACGTGCTTCCCTCGGTGGCCCTGACCTGGATGTACGACGAGGATACGAACGTCCGCGTCGGCTACTACAAATCGGTCAACCGACCGGAGTTCCGCGAGTTGGCGCCCGTGCTGCGCCGTGACTACCGCACCTTCGAGAACCAGCGCGGCAACCCGAATCTCAAGCGGGCCCAGATCCACAACTACGATGTGCGCCTGGAGCACTTCCCGGCGCCCGGGCAGGTGCTGGCCGCCAGCGCCTTCTACAAGCGGATGTCCGACGCCATCGAGGACACGCTGCTGACGGCCGAAGCCGAGCGTCCGACCGCCACGTTCACCAGCACGCCGGAAGCCCGCAACTGGGGCTTCGAGGTGGAGGTGGTCCGCAAGCTGGACCGGTTCGCCGTGACGCGCCACCTGACCTTCTCGGCCAACTACACGCGCGTCTGGTCGGAGGTCATCTTCGACAACCCGCGCACGCTGGATGTGGTCGAACAGGACAAGCGCCAGCTGCAGGGCCAGGCGCCCTGGTCGGTGAACCTCGCCCTGCAATGGGAGAATCCGAAAACTGATACGAACCTGGGCATTCTGGCCAATCGCGTGGGACGTCGTCTCGACAAGCTGTCCGAGAACATGTTCGATTACGTCTACCTCGAGCCGCGCACGCGGCTGGACCTGGTCGCGACGCAGCAGCTGCCCAAGTCGTTGAAGTCGCTGAAACTGAAGCTCGCGGTGACCGACATCCTGGCCAAGCCGACGATCAAGACCAGCAGCACCGAAGCGGGTGAGCGGTACACGTACTCGGATGTGTCGGAATCGACGGCCTATTCGCTGTCGGTCTCGGGGAAGTTCTAGCCTTCGTTAACAGGATCCTGACTTGATCATCGCCGTTTGCTTACGCCGGATTGGCCATGAATCCACCAACCGCTGACCGAGCGCCAACAATCGACCGCTAGACTGTGCCCTGTCGACGCTGGGGAGCAGGCCAGTTCGAACGAGGGCGTCTCAGGTATTCCTAACGACAAGCCTTCGCACTTTCGACGTCATCCTCTCCCCGGCCCGACACGCCTTTCCACCACGTGACGGTCCATCTCTTGACAAACGGCCACCGGACACGTGCGCCCGGCAAGGGCGACGGTGAAGAGGTTCCGGGGCGGTCTGCCGCAAGGCCGGCCGTCCCCCGCATCCAGGCTCCTTTAGGAGGAAGCAACTTTATGAAGAAGAACGCGATCGCCTTGCTGCTCGGGCTGGTCGCCACCGTTGCCACCCTGCCCGCCCTCGCTTTTGTGGGGACGGAGACTCTGGGCACCAACGACGGCAACCCCCTGGCTGTGTTCAACCAGAACACCAGCCGCACCCTGAGCCCCGACACGCTGTACACGCTGTACGGCCAGTACTACGTCGAAGCCGGCCAGACCCTGACGATCCCCGCCGGCACCGTCATCCAGGGCGTGCCTGCGGCGACCCTGATCGTCAAGCCCGGCTCCACCATCAATGCCGCCGGCACCTGGGACAAGCCGATCATCTTCACCAGCAGCGAGGCCCCGGGCAACCGGCTGGCCGGCGACTGGGGCGGCGTGGTCATCCTGGGCCGGGCCCGCGTGAACCAGCTGAACCCGATCATCGAGGGCGGCATCATCTCGCAGGGCACCTACGGCGGCACGGATGACGACGACAACAGCGGCGTCTTCAAGTACGTCCGCATCGAGTACCCGGGCTACCGCTTCGCCCTGAACAACGAGATCAACGGCTTGACCCTCGGTGGCGTTGGCCGTGGCACCGAAATCCACCACATCCAGGTCAGCTACGCCGACGACGACTCCTACGAGTGCTTCGGCGGCACCGTGAACCTGCACCACATCGTGGCCTTCGGCGGCACCGACGACGACTTCGACACCGACTTCGGCTACCGCGGCAAGGTGCAGTTCGCCTTCGCGCTGCGCGACCCGAACACCTGGGACCCGACCGGCGAGAGCAACAGCTTCGAGTCGGACAACGACGGCTCGGGCACGTCGGCCTGGCCGCAGACCGCCCCGATCTACTCGAACGTGACCTCGGTGGGCCCGCTGTACGTGCAGGATCCCCTGCCGGTCGGCCAGCGCTACCAGCATGCCGCGCTGATCCGCCGCAACAGCCGCACCAGCATCTTCAACTCGGTCATCGCCGGCTTCCCGCGCGGCATCAGCGTGCGCAACCTGTCGGTCACCAAGGCCCAGCAGGACACGCTGCGCTTCGAGAACAACGAAGTGACCGGCAACTACCTGTACGCCACGAACATGATCCACGACCGCGCCAACTGGAACTCGGTGGCCGGCAACGCCGGCCTGGGCGGCTGGTTCATGGCCCACGCCAACCTCGACACCGTCGTGCGCGTGCCTTCGGTCGTCGGCCTGGGCGCGTCGATCAGCCTGAACAGCCCGGATGCCGTGCCCCAGGCCGGCAGCGTGCTGATCGGTTCGGCCGACTGGACCGACAGCTACCTGGCCGACCCGTACTTCCAGCAGGTCAGCTACCGCGGCGCGTTCGACCCGGCCCTGCCGATGAGCCGCCAGTGGACTGCCTGGTGGACGAACTTCAACCCGCAGGACGCCGACTACACGATGCCGGCCTCCGCTGTGGGTGGAACGCCGGAACTGCGGGTCACCCTGGGCAACCAGCCGAACCCGTTCAACCCGAGCACCACGATCAAGTTCAGCGTGCCCAAGGCCGGTCGGGCCGCCCTGGAAGTCTTCGACCTGCGCGGCCACAAGGTCGCGAGCCTGGTCGACGGCGAACTGGCGGCGGGCGACCACGCGCTGCAGTTCAGCGGCGAAGGCCTGCCGAGCGGCACGTACTTCTACCGCCTCAGCGGCGACGGTTATCAGGTCACCGAGAAGATGCAGCTGGTGAAGTAGCAACCGACTGCACAGACAGGACCGCGCCGTTATGGGGAAGGGGCGCCGGGGTTGACCGGCGTCCCTTTCTGTTTTGTTGGGGGGTGGTTTACGGCGGCGAGCGGTTCGTCGGGTTGGATTGCCTGCTGCTAGGGGTGTATACTCAATTGCGGTCTGGAAATCGAACTGCCTGCAGTTGGTCGGAAAGTCTGTCTCTTGTGAATATGCGGATGCATGAGAGGTTGGCGATGTGCTTCCGAATCTTCCTTCTTGGGCTCTGCCTGCTGTCGGCGTTATCGACTTCGGCGGCGACGATCACGGTCCGTAGGGATGGGACGGGTGACTATTCGGTGATCCAGCAGGGATTGGATGCGGCAGCGGACGGTGACACGATCCTGATTGGGCCGGGCGAATATACGGAGACGACGACAATTCACCCGCCAGGTTGGCCCGGTGATTTGGAAGTGTATGGGGAGATCCGGCAACAGCGATTGACCATCATCGGTGCCGGCGCCGACGTCACCATCATCGGCCCGACGGTGCACGCTCCAGACTGGAATGCAGAAAGTCCGGAAGGTCTCGCCACCGACGCGCCCAAGGACAGCATTGCGATCTCAGACTTGACAGTTCGCAACTGCTTCAAGGGCATTGCGCTCAGTTGCAGTCTTCAGATGGAGCGCTGTCACGTCGAAAACAATGAGTTTGGTTTGAGTTGGACGGCCCGAGGCGCGGGCGGCACGGTTCAGGAATGTCGGTTCTCGACAACCGATGCACTTGATCCGATTGGCCTGTATGTTCGAGGCGTTGCGGGGGTACTGGTTGAAGACTGTGAGTTCGTAAGAGCATATCCGCTGGTTGACAATTCCGAGTCAGTTTTTCGCAGATGCGACATGCGCGGGCCGGACATCATTGGTTTCTATTCTGCCCGCGGCACCTGCGAATTGTGGGATTGCACGATTTCAGACGTCGAGATCGGCCTAACGACAGGCTATGTGGGCTCGCGATGTGAAATACACGATTCTCAGATCTCAGCAACTTTCTACGCTCTTCGGGTTGACCACAGGACGTCCGCATTTGTGGAAAATTCGATACTCAGTGGTGGTTCCGATTCTGTGGTGCGGTTGCGAGATGCAGATGCCGTGACGATCCACGGCTGTGACTTTGTGCGTGGCAGCGGGCCGGTCATCAGGAGCTCCAGACAGGCCGCCCTTGGATTGGTAGCACACGACGTTGCAAACAACTATTGGGGCGCTTCGGAGGAATCACAGATTCAGGAATGGATTATCGATATGGTTGACGATCCGAGTATCTACGCGACTGTGCTCTACAGCCCCTTCGCCGGCCAGTCCCTGCCGACCGAGTCCACATCGTGGGGAGACCTGAAGGCCTCGTTCCGATAGCCGGACCGCCTCCCCGCCGGCCGCGACTTGCGCCGGCGCAAGTCTTCGCGGCTTGGCCGCCTCAGCCCAATGAACCAGGAATGATGATGAGTATCGCGATCACCATGCCGCCCGTGCCAAGTTCCCAAAATCGAATCGACACAGTCCATCCCTAAGTTCATGCTGTTGCGACCGTCATCGCCTGCCAGCATGAAGCCCGACGCGTATAGGGGGCCAAATCCATGAACGTTCAAAATCTCGAAACTCCCGCCCCCCGCGCCGTTCGCCGGCACCCGCGCGCCCGCACTCGCGTGCTGGCCTCCGCATTCATATCTGCGGTCTGCGTTCTCACCTTAGCCGCCAATGCCCACGCCGAACTGCTCCCCATCACCCCCCACACCGCCTGGCCCACGCGGCCGGTACCGGAGCGCGCCCCCGCGGAAGTCACGCTCCCGCTGCAGCAGATCTGGCGCCTGGAGTGCGGCGATGATGCGGAGCCCCTGATCGGCGACATCGTGTCCGTAGCTGCCGCGCCTGACGGCCGCGTGCTGCTGGCCGATGGGCAATTGTGCCACGTGCTGGTGGTGTCCGCGCAAGGGAAGGTGGAGCGCACCGTGGGTCGCTGCGGCGATGGCCCCGGCGAGCTGACTGGGGCGTTCCGCGCCGTGACGCTGCCCGACGGCCGGATGGGCATCGCCGACGGTTGCGATGCGCCGGGCATCCAGTTCGGGACACGGGGCAACATCGTCATCCTTGATCGCGATGACCTGCCCGCGGGCGAGCTCATGGCCGGTGGCGATCCGGGTGGCGTGCCCGTCTGCGTGCCGCGCGATGTGCGCGGCGCGGCCGGAAGGATCCTCGCGGTCACCTACCGCGCGCAGGTGCAGCCGCCGAAGATGACGTCCGTGCTTGAGCTGAGCCTGCTCGATGCTGCCAGTGGTGAACGGGAGATCGTGGCGAGGCAGTTGCACTCGCTGGCTCTCGGCCAACCGGTGACCGATGAGCGCGACACCTACGAGCCCTTCGCCTCCGGGCGCTGCGACCTGAGTGCGACCGGCAGGCTGGCCATGGCCCCCGAGCGCGACCGCTGGCTGGTGGCTGTGCGCGAAGTCGATGGCACGGGATTCGTCCTGGAGCGGCCCTGGCGGCCGGTGGACCGCAGCCCGGCGGCCAAGTCAGAAGCGCGGCGCCAAATCGGCAGCGATACAGGACACATCTTCGAGACGGAACCCGCCATCGGGCTGGTGCGCTGGCGTCCCGACGGGCATCTCTGGGTCGAGCCGCTGGGAGTGCAGTTGCCCGCAGGCGTGGTGGCGTGCTTCGATGAGTTCACGGCGAACGGCGCGCTGGTGCGTCGCGTGTATCTGGCCGTGCCGGGCGCGGCGGCTGACGCGCGGCTGTTGGTTCTGGAAGATGGGCGACTGGCGTTGCTGGAGGGGTTCGGGCGGGAGCCGTCCGAGGAGGCCGGCGATTTGGCGCCGGCGGTGACGCTGTTGGAGGAGGGTGCGGCTGGCGTTCGCTAGCAACTTGCGCCGGCGCAAGTGGTGTCGCGACGTGAGTTCCGCGAAAACGGCGCCCGGCTTGGGCACCCAACACCCGCCACTTGCGCCGGCGCAAGTCCTCGCAGAAGCGTGAGAATCTCGCGCTACCGGCTTTGCTCATCATGGTGAGATATTTTACTCAACATACTGAGTAATGCGTCGGCAACGGCGCATCATACTGTCCGAGAACAAGATGCCGTCGCGATTCACCGGCCCGCAGTCGAGCCTGCGCCACGATAGCGCCACCACGATTCCCCGCCCCCACCCCCGGATTCACCAACAATTCGCTGGTCCATAACCACTCCCTAACAGGACCCCGGTAGGTTGGCTGCGTCACCAACGTCGCGCCGCGCATCCATCAGGGCCGATCACGAAAGAGTGGACCATGCTTCGACGTCTCGCTTGCTCCGGGGCCGTGGCGGTGCTGATGGCACTTGCCCACACCACGGCCCAGTCCGCGGAACCGGCCGCCACCGCCTCCGCCCCCGATTCCCTCGCCGCCACCGTCAATCGGACCATCGATGCCGCCCGGCAGACCCAGGCCGGCCTTGACGGCTGGGCCCAGGAGCGGAAGGACCTGGAGCGCCGGTACCGCGCTGCCCAGGCCGCGGCCGACTGGTATGGGGACCAGGTCGCGCGCGAGGACGAGAAGCAGGCCGCGCTGGATGCCTCGATCCGCGAACTCGAGCGCCGGATGGTCGAATCGACGCGGATGCAGGCCGTCATCCAGGACACGCTCAACGTGGTGCTCGGGCGGCTGGAGAATGCGGTGGCGGGCGACCTGCCCTTCCTGGCCGCCGAGCGGCAGGATCGGCTGAAGAACCTGCGCCTGGCCATGGCCCAGCCCGACCTGGCGCCGGCCGAGAAGCTGCGCCTGCTGCTCGAGGCCCTGCTCATCGAGGCCCAGTACGGCAACAGCGTCGAGGTCGAGCCGCAGACCATCATGGTCGGGGGCCGCGAAACGCACGCCGACATCCTGCGCATCGGGCGGCTGGCTCTGTTCTGGCGCAGCCCCGACGGCAAGCGCGTCGGCACCTGGGATCCCGCGACGACGGCCTGGACCGAACTGCCGGGCAAGCACAACCGCGTGATCTCGCAGGCCATGGAGATGGCAGCCCGCACGCGCCCGATCGACCTCGTCACGCTGCCGCTCGGGAGGATCAGCCGATGAACCGCAACCGCCTGATGGCGCTGACGCTGATGGCGTTGGCGCTGGCCGTCGCCGCCCCCGCCCCCGCGCAGGACCTGCGCGAGGCGTTCCGCAAGGCCGAGCAGGAGCGCGAGGCTGTCCGCGCGCGCGCCGCGGCCAGCGAGCAGGCCGTGCTCAATGATCGCACGCGCCTGCTGGCGGCGGTCGATTCGCTGGAATCGGCGCGCACGCGGCTGGAAGCGGAATTGAAGGCGGCGCAGGTTCGCGTCACCGCGTCCACCGCGCGGCGCGACGCCCTCGAGAAGGAGTGGGGCACGCGCGAACTGGACACGCGCGAGATCTCCGGCAACGTGCGCCTGACCGCGCGCGATCTCGAGATCATGCTCAACCAGTCGTACTTCTCCGCCTTCGACACGACGCGGGTGGCCCACATCAGCCCGCTGCTGGACACGGGCTACTACCCGGGCATCGACGACATCTCGGCGATGGCGTCGGTGATGCTCTCGGAGTTCGACCTCAACGGACGCGTGGCGCTGCACAAGGGCGAGTTCATCGGCCGTGACGGCGAAATCACCTCCGGCACGATCATGACGCTCGGGCCCTTCACCGCCGCGTACGAAGTGCCGGAAGAAGCGGGCTTCCTCAACTGGGTCGCCGGTTCGCGCACCTTCTTCGCCACTTCGGAGCTGCCCGGCGGCAGCGTCGGCCGCAACCTCGGCAACTACCTGAAGGGCGAGTCCGACATCGTCCCGCTCGATTTGTCTGGCGGCGACGCCGTGCGCCAGATCGCCTACAAGATCAGCTTCCTCGAGCAGTTCCAGACGGGCGGCCCCGTGGTCTGGCCCATCCTCGGGGTGGCGCTGGTGGCGCTCTTCCTGGTCATCACCCGCGCCTGGCACCTGAACCGGATCCACGCCAACACCGACCATTTCATGACCGAGGTCAACAGCATGGCCGCGCGCGGCGACTGGGCCGCGGCTGACGACATGGTCGCCCGTCACGCGAAGCGCCACATGCCGGTGATCGAAGTCATCAAGGCCGGCCTGGCCGTGCGCGACCGCGACCGCGAGACCCAGGAGAGCGTGCTGCAGGAGGCGATCCTGCACCAGCTGCCGAGCATCGAGAGGGGATTGTCGGTGCTCGCAGTCCTGGGCGCGGTCGCTCCGTTGCTGGGCCTGCTCGGTACCGTGACGGGCATGATCAACACCTTCCGCGTCATCACGCTCTTCGGCACCAGCGACCCGAAGCTGATGAGCGGCGGCATCTCCGAGGCCCTGGTCACCACCGAGTTCGGCCTGATCGTGGCCATTCCGGTGATGCTCCTGCACACGCTGCTGTCGCGGCGCTCGGACCACATCATCGGCGAGATGGAAGAAAAGGCCGTGCAGCTGACGAACATCCTGCAGGCGCGGCGCGAGGACGAGCTGGCGGCGCGCGCGAGCCAGGTACGGCCTGGCGGCAACGGCGGCAGCGGTGGCGGCCGGACGATGGCCGCGGCGGGTGGTGCGTGATGATGGCGCCGGCGCCCGGGACGATTGCAATCGCCGGTCTCGACCTGACCGAACTGGCCTGGTCCACCTGGGATTACGCCATGGCCGGCGGCTGGGTGATGGTGCCCATGATCATCGGCTCCATCGCGATGTGGGCGCTGATCATCGACCGGTTGCGTACGTTCGCCGAACTGGACCGCGATGATATCGAGGCGCCGGCCGCCCTGGCCGTGCTGGGCGGCGGCCGCGCGCCGGAGGGCGGCAGCGGATTGCGGCGGATGGTGCTCCACCGCTATCTCCGGGCGCGCACCGGCCGCGTCAACATCGACCGCGCCGTGCTGCGGCACGTCACCGACCGCGCCCGCCGCCAGTTGCACGGGCGGCTGCCGGTCATCCGGACGCTGGCCGCCATCGCCCCGCTGCTGGGGCTGCTGGGCACGGTGCTGGGCATGATCCAGACGTTCCAGGTCATTGCGCAGTTCGGCACCAGCAACGCGCGCGCCATGGCCAGCGGCATCTCGGTGGCCCTGATCACGACCGAGACGGGCCTGCTGATCGCCATTCCCGGGCTCTTCGTCGCCGGGGCGCTCTCGCGCCGGGCGCGGCGGCTGGAAAGCGCGCTGGACGAATTCTCGCTGACACTCGACCGCTCGCTGCGCGAAGAAGCGCGCGCCACGGGCCTGATGGAGGCGGCTTCATGATCAACGTGCGCAAGAATCGCGGCGGCAACACCGGCGTGAACATCGACATGGGTCCGCTGGTGGATATGGTCTTCCTGTTGCTGATCTTCTTCGTGGTGACGACCAGCTTCGTCAAGGAATCGGGCATCGACGTACAGCGCGCCAGCGCCGCCACGGCCGAACTGAAGCAGCGGGCCACCGTCATGATCGGCGTCTCGCCCGAGGGGCAGGTCTACTTCGAGGGCAAGCAGGTGGACGTGCGCAGCGTGCGCGGCCTGATCGAGCGCGCGCTGGCCGAGAACCCCGACGGCGGCGTGGTGGTCGTGGCCGACAAGGCCAGCCGCACCGGCGCCGTGGTCGGCGTGATGGACCAGTGCCGGCTGGCCGGCGCGAAGGACGTCAGCCTCGCCGCCAGCCGCGCCGAGGGCGGGCAGTGACGGACCTGGCCGGCAGCCTGCCGTCGCTGGCACCCATGGCCCAGCCGGGCGTCCCATCGGGCGGAGGCCCGCGCCGCGCCGCGCGCGCGGTGCTGATGGTCTTTGTGGCCGGCGCCATCAACGTGGCGCTGCTGTGCGTGGCCTCGTACCTGATCAACGCCAGCCGGGCGCCGGAACAGGACGTCACCGTACCGGTGGGCGTGAGCCTGGTGAACCTGGCCCCGCCCGCGCCGCCGAAGCAGGAGAAGGCGCGCGAGGAAACGCCGCCGCCGCCGGCCGAGGACAAGCCCGAAGTGGAACCGGACCTGTTCCAGCCCGACCTGGGCGCCGGCATCGGCGACATCGCCATCGACGTGAACATCGGCGGCGCCACGCGCGACGATGCGGCGCGCGAGGCGATCTTCGATTCCATCGACCTGGACCAGGCGCCCGTGGCGATGGTGCAGGTGCCGCCCGAGTACCCGTTCAAGGCGCGCGAGCAGAACATCGAAGGCTACGTGGCCGTGAAGTTCCTGGTGCGACCGGACGGCAGCGTCGGGAACGTGAATATCCTGAAGGCGCAGCCCGCCGGCGTCTTCGACGACGCGGTGCGCCGCGCGCTGGTGCGCTGGAAGTTCCAGCCCGGCCGGCTCGGCAACGACGCGGTCGCCGCCTGGGTGACCACGACGCTGCGCTTCGACCTGAACTAGACGGGAGTCGGGACATGACCAACCACCATCCCGCCCGCAGGGCCATTCCGTTCCTCGGCTGCAACCTGCTGGCGCTGGCCCTGGCGTGCTGGCCGGCAGGCGTGCGCGCCGAGCCTCCCGTACGCCCCGACTACTACGATATCGAGAGCGCCCCGCGCTTCGAGCGCCGCGCGCTCATGCACGCATCCATGTACACCAAGTCCGGCGACTTCGTGAATGCGGCGCGCATCCTGGAGGAGCACTTGCGCGATCACCCCGACCAGGACCATCCGCTGGTCCGCCTGCACCTGGCGCAGAACGAGGCCGATGCCGGTAACGCCGCCGCCGCGCGCGACAACTACCGGCGCGCCGTCGAGATGCAGCCGGCCCTGGAGCGCGCCTGGTTCGGCCTGGCCGACGCCGCCTACGACCTGGCCGAGTACGCCGTGGCGGCCGACGCCTTCGAGCGCGGCTATGCGGTGGACCCCGCGCGCCCTGTCGATGTTCTCTACTACGCCGCCGCCTCGTGGCTCATGGCCGAGCGTCCCGAAGAAGCCGTGCGCGTGCTGGAGCGGCTCACCACCGACCCCGCCCAGCCGCCGCAGTTGCGCTGGGTGCAGGCCTACCTCGCCGCCGCTACTCGCCTGGAAAAGCCCGAGTTGGCGGCCCACGCGCTGCATCACCTGCTCGACGCCAATCCCGAGGATGCCGACGCCTGGTACCTGCGCTACCAGTACGATGCCGCCCGCCGCGACTTCCAGGCCGCCGCGGTGGCCCTGCGCGTCGTGGGCCTGCTGCGACCGCTGTCACCCGCCGAAGAGAAGCAGATGGGCGACCTGCTGCTCGCCGCCGGCGTGGCCCAGCTCGCGAGCGAACACTATCGGCGCGGCCTGTCGCCCGAGGCGACGCCCGCCGAGGTCGAACGCCTGGCTTCGGCCCTGGTGGCGGCCCACGAGACGGAGCAGGCGCTCGACGTCCTGAAGGCGGCGCTGGAGCGCTCGCCGACGACCCGCCTGTGGTCGCTGGCCGGTGACGTGCACTACTTGCGCGAGGAATATGCCGCGGCGCTCGACGCGTTCGCGCGCGTGGCGGCCGACGGCGACGAGTCGGGACGCGCGTGGCTGATGCAGGGTTACTGTGCGCTGGAGCTGGGCCGTCGCGACCAGGCGCTCGAGCTGCTGGCGCGGGCGGCCGGGTTTCCCGAACAGCAGGACATGGCGCAGCGCCTGATCCAGCGGGCGCAGAAGCTACGGGCGGGATGAGCCCGGCGCCGGCACTTCGCCCTTCCGCAACATGTGCACCGACGGCACCGCCGCATCGAAGATGATGACCGGCAGCTCGCTGCCCTCGTTCAGGCGCCCGGCGATGGCCTCGACCAGCGCCGCCTCACCGCCGACCGCCTCGCGTCCCGGCTTGGGCACGGCCAGGCCGGCCACCGGGTCGACACCGTAGCGCCCGGCGAACTGCGCCCGCGGCCACGCATGCGTCAGGGTGGCGGGGTTCAGCACCACCAGCCCCGGCTTCTCGCCGTCCAGCACCTGCCAGGCAAGCAGCTGGTGCACCATGTCACTGTGCCAGAGCACGAACGCGGGCTCGACCGTGATCGACGACCACATGCGGCGCACCAGCGTCTCGTGCGTCGTGAACACGGCGCGGCGCTGCCGGGCGGCGCCCGTCCAGACCGCGCCCAACGACACCGAGACCAGCATCGCGAGCGCCACGACCGCCCACAGTCCGCGCGTGCCGCGTGTTCCCGGCGCCAGGCTCACGAGCGCCGGCGCCAGCGCCATCAAGCCCAATCCCAGCACCGGTACGAAGTACGAACCGGGATCAGAGACGCCGTAGGCTAAGACCACCGCGAGCTGCAGCACGCACCCGGCCGCCACGGCCGCGAGCACCAGCCGTCGCGGACCGCGGCCCGCGGCGCGGATCGCCAGAGCCAGCGCCACGGCGGCCACGGCCAGGAACGGATAGGCGTATCGCGCCAGCAGGCCGGCCTGCCCCGCCGACGGCCGGAAAGCGCCGAAATAACCGGCGTACTGGGACGCGGTCACATGGTCCCACACCGCACCCCACGTCGGCGCCAGCGCGGGCCACTGCGCCGCACCGGGATGGAACGCACGCCAGGCCACCCAGCCGTAGCCGGCGAGCGGCGCCAGCGCGCCGAGCACGGCCATCGCCACCAGGCCCACCGACAGCCGGCGACCGGCGGCCCTCGCCAGCACGAACGTCAACGGCACCAGCAGCAGCAGCGCCGTGAGGTGATGCGCCAGGCCCGCGCCCGCCACCAGCCCCCAGGCCAGGGCGTCACGGCGCGTCGGCGCGTCGGCGCGCGTTTCGAGCAACCGCAAGGCGAGCAGCACCGCCCCTGCGGCCCACGCCAGGTGCCACGAACCCGTCTCGGCGAGCGTCGTCTCGTAGGTCCACAGCGGATTGAGTCCGAAAAGCAGCACGGGCAGCCACGCGAACCAGGCGACCGGGCGCATCGCCTCGCCCGGCGCCCATGTCAGTCGCCGCGCCAACCGGTGCAGCAACGCCACGGCCACGGCGCCGCCCAGCGCACTCCAGGCGTTGGCCGCGTACGCCCAGCTGGCGCCGAACGCATGCAGCAGCTTCACGAAGGGATGACCCAGCAGCGTGTACAGCGGATAGCCCGAAGGATGCGCCACGCCCCCGGCGCCCAGCACCAGCGTGAACTCGGCGGCGTCCTTGTCGCCGCACACCTGGGGCGCCAGCGCCAGGTAGGCCGCCAGGGCAACGGCCCCCGCGGCCAGCGACGAACGCCAACCGGGGCGCGGCGCAGCGGCAATGGCGTGTGGCGGCACAATCCCACCTCGAGGCTGAAGCGATGAACGCGCCTCAGCGCGGCCGGTCGCGGAAGAATGGCGTTTGCGGCGGCAGCAGCCCCGCCTCGCGCAGCGCCTCGCGGGCCAGCCCGCGCGAACTGCGGCTCTCGTCGGCCAGCCACATCAGCCGCAGGTCGTCGCAGCGCGCGGCCGGCAACTGCCAGCCGGCGGCCTCGCCCTCGCGCAGCCGCCCCGCCAGATGATACAGCACCAGCGCCGCCGTCACCGACACATTCAGGCTGCGCGTGAACCCCGGCGTCGGGATGGTCACCCGCACATCGGCCGCCGCGAACGCCGCCGGCGACAGCCCCGTTTCCTCGGTGCCGAAGCACACGGCCAACGGCTTCTCCAGCGACACCTCGTCGAGCGGTACCGCATCCTCGGCCGGGCTGGTCGCGAGAATCGAGTAGCCCTGCCCGCGCAGGCTGCGCAGGCACTCGCCGACGTCCGCGCCCGCGTCGCCACCCGCCCACCGATGCATCGTCAACCACCGCGCCGACCCCCGCGCAATGCGCCGCGCCGGCCGGAAGCTCTTCTCGTCCTCCACCACGTGCACATCCTGCAGCCCCAGGCACTCGCAGGTGCGCAGCACGGCGCTGGCGTTGTGCGGATGGTAGACATCCTCGAAGACAACGGTGATGTGCGCGGTGCGCGCCGCCAGCACCGCATCCATGCGCTGCAGCCGCTGGGGCGTGACCAGGCCGTTCAATTGCGCAAACAGGTGGGCCCGCCGGTCGGCGGGCAGCTGGAGCAGCAGGCGCGGGTCGATGGTCTGGGGCACGGCCGGGGTTCCTTACGGGGTGATGGACCAATGGCGCCGATGGACCACTTGCGCCGGCGCAAGTCCGCGGCGCCCCTTCAGCATAGCCGCCGGCGGCCGGCTTGTCGCGTACGGGTCGCTGCCGGCGCCCTACAGCTGCGACCACCCGCCGCCGATCACCGCCTCCACCGCCAGGTTGAGCAGAGACAGCACCAAGGCGCCCCACAGCGCCGTCCCGCATCCCTGCACCTTGATCCCGGGCACCAGCGCGCTGACCAGCCGCAGCATCAGCGCATTGATCACCAGCAGGAACAACCCCAGCGTGAGGATGGTCAGCGGCAGCGTCAGCACCACCATCACCGGCTTGACGATCGCATTGGCCAGCCCCAGCACCAGCGCGCCGATAAAGGCCGGGCCCCAGCCCTCGACCTTGACGCCTTTCACGAGGCGGGCCACCAGCAGCAGCAGGGCGGCAGTGATGAGCAGGTGGGCGAAGAACGACAGGATGGGCATGCGTGCGGCCTCCTCGAACTATTTTGGGTGTTCCGGTGGTCTGTATACTGTGCGCCAGCCTGGAGTCAAATGACCCGACCCGCCCACATCTCCTCGCAGAACTCGCGCCAAGGCACGATCTCTATCCCGTCCACTGTCCGCCGCCGCTGTTCCACGCGTGCCACGACAAGCGAGCGCCGCGGCTGCTGGTCCTCGGCCAGGGCGCGCAGGCCGCGCAGGTCGGCATCGCGCACCTCTCGGCCCGACTTGAACTCGAGCGCAACGTCCATGTCGCCAACGATGAGGTCGACCTCAAAGCCGCTGTGCGTCCGCCAGTACGAGAGCAGCCGTTCACGTCCCGTGTACGCCAGGCAAGCGCGGACTTCGTTGAGCAGGAAGTGCTCGAACGCGCGCCCGAACAGATCCGAGCCTTCGACCGCCGCCGGCATCTCGGGCCGCAGGGCGCGAGCCACGCCAACGTCGAACAGGAAGAATTTCGCGGTCTCGACCAGGCGACGCCGACCGGCTCGCCGCCACGGTTCGAGAGTGAAACCGAGGAGGGTATCGCCCAGGATCTGGAAATACGCCCGTACGGTGCTCGGGGAAACGCCCGTCTCGCGCGCGATGTTGGCGTAGTTCAACTGCTGGCCGTGCGTCAGGCCCACGACCTGCAGAAAGCGCGCGAACGCCGGCACGCTCCGCGTGGCCGATTCGTCGATGATCTCTTCGCGGATGTACGCGTTCACGTACGACCGGAGCCGCGGCCCCGGCTCGTCGGCCAGATAGTGCGCGGGCAAGCCGCCGTGGTTCAGGTAACGGACAAGGTCCAGGTCGGGCAACTCCCGGCTGGTCAGGGGCAGCAGGTGGTGTTCGACCGCACGTCCACCGAGGAGATTGTGCGCCTTCCGCCGCAGCTTGCGCGCACTGGATCCGCACAGGACGAACCGCGTGCCGGTGTTCTCCAGCAGCCAGTGCACCTCTTCGAGCAGGGCCGGGATTTTTTGCACTTCGTCGATGACCACCACCGGCGGGCTCACGGCCAGGACCTGCTCGCGCAGGAGGTGGGGCGAGACGCTGAGGTCGGCGCTCAGGGACGAGTCGAGCAGGTCGTAGAATCGCGCATCGGGAAACGCCTGCCGCAACAGCGTTGTCTTGCCGGTCTGGCGGGGCCCCCACAGGAACGCAGCCGCCGAGCCTGTGGCCGGATTGGGCGACCACGGCAGATTGAGTGCGCGCTGGATGGGGGAGAATCGCTGATTCATGTGTGGATTATCGCGATAATCGGTGGCTTGTGCAACGATTTTTCAATCCACAGGGCCCCACTTGTCCCGTATACAGTATGCGGGCTCGGCCGATTCGCGCGCAATTTGTTTACTCACATGGCCTTGTGCCAGCGGCATCATGTTGAGCCGCCGCCGGCTGCGGCGCTTGCGCTCGTGTGGCACTTGCGCCGGCGCAACTCCCATCACTCCCTCGCCATCAACTCCGCCTTCTGCACGTCACGCCCCACCTGTTCGTCGTGCGGGGCCAGTTCGGCGGCGCGGCGCAGGTCGGCCAGGGCGGTGGGCGTGTCGCCCTCCTGCAGGGACAGCATGCCGCGATTGTGCAGGGCGACGGCCGATCGCGGGGTCAGGGCCAGGGCGCGGTCGAAGGCGAGGCGGGCACCGCTCCTGTCGCCGGTCATGGCGCGCGCCAGGCCGAGGTCGGCCCAGCAGGGCGCGGCATCCAGGCCGGCGGCGACGGCGGCTTCGAGACGGGTGCGGGCCGGACCGAAGCGTTCCTTGAGCAGCTCGGCGTGCCCGTGCGCGAAGTCGAGCCAAGGCCGGGCGCGCGCATCGTCGGCGAGCACATCCTCCGCCTGCACCAGGTCGCGGGCGGCGGCCTGCGCATCGCCCGTGGTTTGCCAGGCCAGGGCGCGCCACAGCCAGGGCCAGGTCGGGTCGATGGACACGGCCAGGGCGCGCGTGGCGCCGAATGCCAGGTGGGAGGCCCAGAGAGTCCGCTCGGTGTCCGCCTCGGCCGCCATCATGCGTTCGCAGGCGTGGTCGGCGTAGGCCAGGAGTGACCCGGTGACGTAGCCGCCCTCCGCATTCGTCCAGAACGGCAGTGGAGCGGCGCTTGCCGGCTGCAGCGGCGAGCGGCGCTCGCGGCGGGTGGCCCAGGCGGCAAGCCCGTCGTCGCAGGCGGCGGCACTGCGTTCGTAGCTCGTCACCGCAAGACCCCACTCGCGATTGGCTTCGTAGACATAGCCGTAGTCGCGGCGACAGGGAAGCTCGCCCCAGCAGGCCGCCGCCGGCTGGATACCCACGTGCGTGAATGAATGCAGATCGCCTCTGGTCCAACGATCGAATGGCCCGGATTCGTGGTGCCCTCGCACGAGCGAGATCCAGTAGAAGTTGCGCAGTCGGTTGTCGGGACCGGGATCTTCGTACGGCTTCAGATAGGAATAGTACTCGCGGAGCGGCGTGCCGTGATCGGGCATCGCCGCGATCGCCAGCGCCTGGACCAGTCGCGACTCGCGGCTCGGGCCATAGCGCACCGCCATGCTCGCCTGCTCGGCTGCCGCCTGCCAGTCTGTGGCGTCGTATTCGAGCCAGGCCATCACGGTGTGATACGAACCCGCCAGTCGGCGCCGCTCTTCAACCGGCAGCGCCTTGATGAGCTCGGCCGCACGCGCCAGCGAGGTCCGCGCGCGCTCCTGGTAGCCCATCACCCGCTGCGCTTCGGCCAGGTCGATCCAGGCCTCCACCACGTTGGGATTGGCGGCCAGGGTCTGGCTCATCTGCGCCGCGATGCGGTCAGGCGGTAGTGCGGCGGCAGGGAGCGCGGTCGTGATCAGGCTGCCGGAAAGGAGCAGAATCAATATCGTGCGGATGGTCCGCGACATGGGGATCCTTTCGACCATGAGCTGCCATCGCAACCGGGGATGACCTTACGGCGCGGGTGGATGAGGCGCAAGAGGAGGTGGGCGCCGCCGAGACTTGCGCCGGCGCAACTCAACCCCCGCCGAACTCCCGAAACGTGCCCCCTACCCGCGCCGCCTGCTCCTCCGCCACGCCCGCCGCCGCGGCGAACCGCGGCCACTCGGCCAGGGCGTTGCGCACCTCGTCGATGATCGCGCCCGGCTTCTTCACGCCCACGTTCGCCGCCACGGCCAGCAGGTCGGCGCGGGTGATGGCGTCGCGCTTGCCGTTGATCGACATCTGGTGGCGGCTGGTCCAGCGGCCGTCGGGGTTCCAGGCCCAGATCACGTCGTAGGCGGGGGCCAGGCGCCACTCGCCGTTGGTCGACATCAGGAAGGCCAGGTTCTTGGTGTGGTCGTCCTGGTTGCGGGCGGCCGCGTTGAAGACCAGACGACGGAACAGTTCGGCGACATCGGGATAGGGCAGGCGCAGTTCGCGCATGACGGCGAAGGCCTGCTCGTAGGAGTGGGCGGCCGGTTCGTTGAAGTCGAGATGCGCCAGGCCGCACAGGGTCTGCAGGTGCAGCCGGCTGCCGTCGGCGGGGCGATCGAAGCGGCGGGTCAGGAAGTGGGCGCGGCCGCCTTCCTCCAGCAGTCGGCATTCGGTCATGGTGATGCCGGCGGCCACGGCCATCAGGTGGTAGGCGTACTCGAGGCGGCCGTACCCTTCGGGGTTGTCCAGGGAGCGGTCCTGCACGCCGTCGAACTTCAGCAGCCAGTGCGCGAAGCCGGGCGGCGCCTCGAGTTGGCCCGAGCGCACCTCGCCGGTGGCGTCGTTGATGGCGATCACGGCCTTGGCCCGTGCGCCGCCGGCCGACGTGCCCACGCGCAGGATGTCGGCGATGGCCTTCGTGCCGCCGGCCAGCGATGTGTCCAGGTCGGCGCGCCGCAGCAGCACCTCGCGCGCCAGCGACACCAGCTCGGCGATGTCGACGCGGGCATCTGTATTCAGTGTACCGCGCAGGGCGGGCGTGAACGAAAGGGCGCCCAACGCCCGATTGCCGACATAGCACAGCCTTTCGACCGGGCTGAAGTCGGCGGGGCGTCGTCCGCGCGTCACCAGCCAGGCGTCGATGAGCTGGTGGCCGAAGCGGTCGGGCAGGGCGTCGGCCAGCAGGCCGGGCAAGCCCAGGAACGTCCGGCGCGGCAGTGCGGGGAACGAGAAGCGGGCGCCTCCGCGGCGCGCCGCGGCGAGCGGCATGTGCAGGGGCGAGAGGTCGAGGTCGCTGTCGAGGAAATCGGGATCGTACTCGAAGGTCGCGACCCCGCGCTGGTCATCCCAGGCCACGGCTCCGGCGGTGCGCCCCCAGATGTTCACGAACGCGGTGTCGACGCGCGCAGCCATCGTCACGTCTCGCCATCGGGCGCGGCCGTGCCGTCGTCGCCGGTGCGCCGCGGGCGCGAGGCCCGCTGCCGCTGCCGCCCCTGGCGCCGGGCCAGCTCGAGCGGACTGGGACCGAGCGGCGGCAGGAAGGCGTCGAGTTCGTCGAGCGCCCCGAGGGCGCGCAGCACCTGCACCATGGTGAGCAGCGAGGCGCGGCCGTCGCGCTCGAGTTGCCCGATGGTGGTGCGGTCGAGCCCGGCGCGCTCCGCCACCTCGGCCTGGCTGAGGTTGCTGTCGAGCCGGCGCTGGCGCAGGCGCTGTCCCAGCTCCTCGAGTACGGCCTGGTCGGTTGCTGCGTAGAACGTCATGAGGCGTCCTCCCATCTTTAAGGACATAATCGGTTATTATATCGGCTTTGGCCATCAATAGATGATCATTATTTCGCCCACGGGCCCGCGCTGTATACAAAATACACGATGGATATTAGCATCAAACAGAACACCAGCGGCCACTAATGATGACAATACATAACATTGTATGGTTCTCTAGACCATCGAATGGGGGCCGACCAACTTGCACCGGCGCAACGGCCGGCGCGGGGCCCGCGTGGTCGGTATACCGAATACCCGCCAGCTCGCAAAGCCTCAGCAAACACGCGAGCCTGCAGATATAACCGCATCACAAACAGGCCCTTGTCTCGCCGGAGCCGCTCGCTGTGGGCCAGAGGGGCACTTGTTGTTTTGTCATCATTCGCGCTTCGATGTGCAGACTCTCGTACCATTTCACATGCGGACGGCCAGGGGCCTGCCCCAAGGCAAGCCCCTCGTCACAACCAGCCGGACGCGGCTCCTACTTCACCAGCATCATCTTCCCGACCGCCTCGCGCCCGTCGGCCTGCAGGCGGTAGTGGTACACGCCCGAAGCCGCGTTGCGGCCGTCGTCATCGCGCCCGTCCCAGCGCAGGGCGTTCGCGCCTTCGCGGCCCAGGCCGTGGAAGCTGCGGACCAGGCGGCCGGCGGCGTCGTGCACGGTGATGTCGTAGATGGCGTCGGCGGGCAGCGTGAAGCGCAGCTCGGTGCCGGCGTTGAACGGGTTGGGAGCGGCGGCCAGCGGCAGCGCCTGGCGGGCGGGGGTGGCGCCGTCATCCACGCCGGCCACGTAGCCGGCATCCCAGTAGATGTCGTCGAGGCCGAAGGTGCAGGCGGTGCCGTTCTGCTCGAGGATCACGAACGGGTAGCTGAGCATGCGCAGGTCCATGGCCGTGCCGCGGATCTCGCTGACCGGGATCGCCGCCTGGCCCCACTCGCCGTTGCGCACCAGGCCGTACTTGGTCTGGAAGGCGGGGAAGTCGACGTAGTTCTGGTTGCCCCACTTGTCGATGATGCCGATGCGGAAGGCGACGTTCGCCGGGATGCGGATGCGGAACTTGAGGAAGCCGTTCGCGAAGTCGAACAGGTTCAGCGGCTGCGTCGTCATGATGCCGGCGCCGAACCAGCCCTTGTTGTTCGTCTGCCAGGCCAGCACGTTGGCGCCCTCGAACGGCGGTGTGGTCCCGGTGACCAGCGTCCCTTCCCACACGTATACATTGGCATCGGTGCCGAGGGTCACGCGCGCGGCGGTCGGCGTCAGGTCGGTGTACAGTCCGTAGCTGCCGGCCTGGTTCGCGGGCGGGCCCAGGTGCACCTCGCCCTGCCCGTTCCACTCGTAGACGCGGATGTAGTCGACGTACATCGTCGCCGGCATCGGCATCGTGATGGGCAGGCCGCTGGAAGGATCGCCCAGCCGGTAACAGTCGGTGTAGGCGCCGCCGATCGCGAGGTTGGCGATCAGGTAGAACGGCTGCCGGAACTCGTCCGAGTCGGCGGTGAGCGTGAACGGCGCCTGGTAGAGATCGTGCTCGACGCCGTTATCGGTGACGGTCAGGCGCATCGTCGACTCATCCCAGTAGAGACGATAGATGAGGAAGCGGTCGTTCAGCGACGTGACCTGGTTGTAGTACGGCCGGCAGTAGATGTCGGACGGATCCCAGGCGATGCTCGCGGCGCCCGACAGGTTGCCCGGGTTCACGGCGGCCGGCGAGTGGTAGATCAGGTTGGCGCCGGTCATCTGGTTGACCGTCGAGTTGTTCAGGCCGGTGCCGCCGTTGTGCGTGTCGTGCAGGTCGCGGAACGCCTTCGACGCGCCCATCTCGAACAGGTCGATCTCGCCGCTGCCCGGCCAGCCCTGCGTGGTGGTGCCCAGCAGCCACAGCGCCGGCCAGCCGCCGAGGTCCAGGTTCGGCACGCGCACGCGCGCCTCGATCATCCCGTACTTCACCGACACCAGCGACTCGCTCGACACCTTGCCCGACGTGTAGAGCAGCGGGTTGCCCCACTGGTCGACGATGCCCGGCCCGCTCTGCTGCTTCGCCACGATGCGCAGCGCCTTGTTGCCCGGCTCGCCCGGCACATCGGCGATGTCGACGTTGTCGTTGTGGTAGTACTCGAGCTCGCCGTTGCCCCAACCCCAGTTGATGTTGCCGGTGATCTTCAGCCAGTTGTCGAGCGAGGTGAAGTTGTCCTCCCACAGCAGCGGGCCGACCTGCGCGCGGGCGGTCAGCGGCATGGTGAAGGCGGCGGCCAGAAGCAGGCAGACGAGGGACGGGGCGGCGATCGGGCGCAGGCGCATGGCGGTTCCCCTGGCTGGCCGGCGCAGGGGTCGGCCTTGTGGGCGATGTGGGATTTTTGTCCTGATGATTATATACTTTGTGCGGTTTCCGCACAATCTCCAATTTGGGGGGCGGGCGGGGCGCCCGCCGCCACGATAACTTGTTTAGATGTTTGCAGTTAGCCCAGAGGCGCCGCCGTCCCGACTTGCGCCGGCGCAAGTCCGACGGGGGCGGCTAGCGCGTCGGGGCCGGCTCGCCGACGCGCCGCCACACCTCATCGATCTGGAAGCGCTCGCCATCGGCGACAAACGACCCCCGGTGATGCCAGAGACCCTCCTCCATGACACACTCGAACGTGATGACCTGGCCAACCAACGCCTTGGCCCAGTGGTACGTGATGGTCTCGGTGTAGGCGCCGCCCGTCTGCGCGTAAATGCCGCCGCCAGCCCGCGGCGCGCTTCCATCAACCGACCCGGCACCAAAGGCGAAGTGACCGTCGACCAGAACCTTGACCACCGGCGGCTGTCCCGGTTGCGCCGCCGGCTGCAAGCACTCCCAGGCGCCTTCGAGGTCGGGCCGCGTACCGGCGCAGCCGCCCATCAACGTGATCAGCGCGAGCAACAGCACGCCGGCCCCGGTGAATCTCTGTATGTCGTGCTTCATGAAATCCCTCCCATGATGCGCCGCGCCACCGCGGCAGCCCCTTCTGGCCAGTACTCGCGGGGGCGACAGGTGTTGTCGCCGGGCCCGCCCTGGTCGGCCCGGCAGTGCGTGAGCACGGCCAGCCAGCGCGGCGGCACTTGCTGCATGCCGTACACCGCACCAAGCAAGGCGCCGCAGATCGCCGCGTTCGTGTCGGTATCGCCGCCGCGGCGCACCGTATCGACAAGCGCGTCCTCGAACGACGGCTCCCGCACCAGCTGCCACAAGGCGTTGCGCAGGGCGATGAGCACCCAGCCCATGCTGTCCATGAACTCGGGCGGCGGGCCGTCGGCGGCGGCGATGATGACGTCGCGCAGCGTGGGCTCGGTCACTTCGGCGGCGGTCCAGGCGAGGATGCGTTCGTACAGGTCGGGGCCGCTGACGCCCTCATCGATGGCGCACGAGAGCGCGCGCACATAGATCGCATTGGCCTGCACGCACACCGGGTGCGGATGCGTCAGTTCGGCATCGCGACGGGCACACGCCGCGGCGTGGTCGGCGCCGCGCCGCGCCCCGAGCAACCCCAGCGGCGCCGCGCGCATGAGCGCGCCGTTGGCCTGGCTCGTGGTACTGGTGCTGCCGGCCAGCGCGTTGCCGATGGTGGTCCCGCAGTCGAACGGACCCGATCGGCCCCACCGCCGATAGGCCGCCATGGCGGCGCCGGGCTCGTAGTCGCCGTGGTCCGCGATGGCGTGCGCGAGGGCGAGCATCATCTCGCCGTCGTCGGTGGGCTGGCCGGGCAGGGTGTGCCACCTGGGGCTGCTCGCCAGTTCGCGGGGGCCGTCGGGATGGTGCGCGGCGATGTGGGCGGCGGATTCGAATTCCACCAGCGAGCCGAGCGCATCGCCGGCCAGGTGGCCGAGCAGGCAGGCTTCGGCGCGGGAGAGGCGGGCCGCTTCGCGGTCGACGGGGTCGGGTCGGTAGTGGTGATGGTGGCACTTCCTTTTTCGGCGACGTTGCCCTTGCGCCGGCGCAAGTCGCACGGGCTACCCGTCGCGCGGGCTACCCGTCGCGCGCCGCAGTCGCCCGGCTCAGCGCCCCGCCCGCCCCAACAGCAAGACCGCCATCTGCTTCGATTCCGGCTCCGTCAGCAGCAGCGCGCGGCTTCCGTACGGCGGTTCATTCATGGTGAACGTCAGATGCCAGGCGCCGCCGCTCGCGTTGATGCGCAGGGAACCGTCGCGGTGCTCCCACGCGAACACGGGCGCACCCGCGGCCGCGCGCAGCTCGGCCAGCGAGGCGGGCGCCAGGCCGACGGTGAAGCCATCGGTGACCGCCTCGCCGATGCCGGCGATGAGCAGGATCAGCTTGCCGCCGCCCTGATCGACGATGTTCAGGACACAGCCGTCGCGATCGAGAAGGCGCGTACCCGTCGACATCATTCAGCTCCGTCGTGTGGCCCGGCAAGCGCGCGCTACGGCCGGTTGACCCAGTTGATGGGCGGGCACGGGTTGTCCGAGATGCGCTCGGCGCCCCACGCGCCCTCGAGATAGGAGCGCTTCGCCAGGATCATCCCCACCAGGATGGCGCGGTCGCCCATGGCGGCGACATCTTCAGGCCGCGACGACGAGAGCTGTTTGGCGGCGGCCACCGGCAGCGCCGTCAGGAAGATGACGACTTCGGACCGGCCCTTGATGTCGTACGCGTTCAGCAGCACGTACAGGTCGCGGATCTGGCTGGGCGCCGGCCCGCCCTTGTAGGCGAAACCGTTCGAGCCGCACGAGCGCCGGATGCTCGACAGTGTCGTCTTGCCGAACGTGAAACCCGCCAGGTCGCTGGGCACGAGGCCGGGCACGCCGAGGAGCAGTTGCTGCAGAAAGACGATCCTGTTGTCGCTGCGGTCGGCTGTCACCTCGAGCGTCCCGCCGCCCGGCAGCTTGTAGCCGCGGACCACCAGCTTGGCGCTCACCACCGAGTCGGCGGCCGCCAGGCCCAGGCGATTGGCGGCCGAGGCGGGGGCGCCGATGGACAGGCCGAGCAGGGACTGGGCGCGGGCGGGGCCGCCCATCGCCGCGGCCAGAACGAGCAGGACGGGAACGACAAGGCGCGCTGGGCTGCGGTGCATCATGAGGCCTGGTCTCCTTGCGTGGCGGCCGGGGCGATCGTCGGGACGACCGACGCGGCAACATTGACTGCGCCGCGGCCGGATTGCAACACCGTCATCTTCTGCCAGATCTTGCGCGAAAGGCCCGTCGTGAGCTCTTCCACCTCGTTGACGGCCGCGAGCGTCTCGCTGTCATTGAACTTCTGCACGTAGAGGGCGGCCACCTTGCCCGTCAGTGACAGCATGGCGCTGCAGTACTGGAAGTAGAGATGGAGATCCTCGCCGACCTCCGGCGCCGGCTGCTCGCCCGGCCCGGCGCCCTCCCAGGAGGGGTTCTTGGTCAGCTGGTGCATGTCGATGATGTGGGCAATGGCGCGCAGTTCATGGATCGCGTTCAGGGCGCGGCGCCTCTTGAGCCGGTTCTCGACCGTGAACAGGAACCAGATCGCGGCGCCGGTCAGCAGCAGGTCGTTGATCCCCGACTCGAGCGCCTGCAGGTAGTCGGAGAAGACCAGCGGTCCGTTGATGGGCTTGAGGTGCAGCATCGACCAGACGATCAGGCCGACGATGACCACCGACAGGGCGACGGCCACCCCGACCACCAGCCAGTTCCGGCGGGCGATGGCCACCGCCTCGCCCTCGGCCTTGCGCGACAGCTCGTGCAGCTCACCGCAGACCCGGGCCAGCCCGCGGTCGCCCAGGCTCGAGGCGATCTTCCCGTGCAGGTTGTAGATCGTGCGTTCGATCTTCGCGGAATCGAGTTTCTTGTAGGGCAAGCCATGCTCCCGTTGGAATCATGCTGGTCTCAACGCACGAGCGCCCCGACTCCTGCCGGGGCGCTCCTCGCCTTCCTGCCGCGCAAGCTCCGCCTGCAGGCCTGGTCCCCTGTGCCGCGCACCGGAGTC
The DNA here is from genome assembly GCA_016703265.1 of bacterium. Taxonomy (NCBI): domain Bacteria; species bacterium. The sequence goes on along the minus strand of JADJCK010000004.1, from coordinate 333,665 downwards.
GGCGAGTTGCGCCGGCGCACGCCTCGCGTCGTCACTGCCGTTGCGCCGCGGCCAGCCTTCATCGACGAACAGCTACTTCCGCAGCGGCTCCGCCACCGGCGCACCGACGGTCGCGGACGGGACATCGCCCGCCAGCGGGGCCTTCTTCTGGCCCGCGCCCATCGAGCAGTTGCCTTCGAAGAAGACGCCTTCGTCGATCACCAGGCGCTTGGTCTTGATGTCGCCTTCGACATGCGAGCCGCTCTGCAACTCGATCTTGTTCTCGGCGACGATATTGCCAAAGAGCTGGCCGCCGATGATGGCGTTCTTCACCGTGCAGTTGGCGTGCACAACGCCGGTCTTGCCGATGACCAGGCTCTCGGGATTACCAATCGTGCCCCGGTACTCGCCCTCGATGCGCAGCGTGCCCTTCACGTCGATCTTGCCGTCGAACTTGCATCCCTGCGCGATGATCGAGGTCTGGCCGGCGTTGACCGTCTGGTTTTCCGGTTCTTTCCCGAACATGAAACGTCCTCCTTGGGGGCCGCGGCGGTGGTCGCCGGGGATGTGCGTACTATGCCCTACCTGGGCGCGGGTTCGCCACTGAGAAGTTTGCGCGGATCCACGGCTTCGCCGCGCTGCCACACCTGGAAATGGAGCTGCGCCGTCCCGGCCCGGCCCGTGCGGCCCATCTTCGCCACCTGTTCGCCGGCGCGCACATGGTGACCGGGACCCACGTTGATCGAGGCGCAATGGCCGTACACGGTCACCCAGTCGTCGCCGTGACGGATCTCCACATACTTGCCGAACACCTCGTCCTCTCCCACAAAGTCGACATCTCCCTCGGCCGCCGCCACCACGCGCGATCCTTCCTGCCCGCCGATGTCGATGCCGACGTGCGCTTCCACGCCGTGGGCCGGGTCGCCGCGCGTGAATTCGCGGATGACGGTGCCGGCCGCGGGCCAACGCGAAGGGGCCTGGCCGGGCTGTGCGGGAAGGGTTGCGGGGGCGGTTGCGCCGGCCGCAGCGCCGGGTGTCGCGTCAGGTGCGGCGCCGGCCGGCACCAGGCCCATCGGCACGTCGCAGATCGAGTCGGCCAGCGCGTTGCCCAGCGAGTCGGTGCGGGCCAGGCCCAGCATCGCCATCAATTCATCCTGCAGGCGGCGCGACTGCTCCAATTCGGCCTTGAGGATGCGCGCGGTCAGGGCTTCGGTGCGGGCCTCGGCAAGCTGGCGTTCGAGCTCGGTGATGGTGGCGCGCTGGCCGCGGGTGTCGAACAGGCCCATCGCGAGCAGGACGGCGCCGACCAAGACGCCCAGCACCAGCACCCCCAGCAGCAGGGCCACCGGCCGCGACAGGCAGAACTCGCGGCGCGGGCCGCCGCCCTCACCGCCCAGGATCACCCGGGTCCGTCGGGGAATGGACATCGGTGCCTCCCTCCTCGCCGTCGCCGTCCTCGATGAGCGCCACATGCCCGCCGCCGGCACGCGCGCGCGGCAGCCACAGGTCGAACACGGCGCCGGGTCCGGCATGCTCGCGCAACTCGATGCGTCCGCCGTGCTCGTGCACGATGCGCGCCACGATCGACAATCCCAGTCCCGTCCCCTTGCCGTAGTCCTTGGTCGTGAAGAAGGGCAGGAAGATGTTCGCGCGCGTGGCCGCCGGAATACCGGGGCCGGTGTCGGACAGGGTCAGCAGCACTTCGCCGGCCCCGCCATCGGCCACGACGATATCGATGCGCCCGCCCTGCCCGAACGGCTCCATCGCATCCATCGCGTTGACCAGCAGGTTGCACACCACCTGTTCGAGCTCGTTGCGATTGCCGTACACCCAGGGCTCGGTGCGCGCCTCGACGGTCACCTCGATGCCCGCCACCTTCAGGTTCTTCTCCATCAGGTACACGGTGCCGCGCACGATGCCCGCCAGATCCAGCCGCCCGCGCTCGGTACCCGTGGGCCGCGCGAAATTCAGCAGGCCCTTGATGATGCCGCGGCACTGCTCGGTCTGGCGGATGATGCGGCGGATGTCGTCCTGCTCGTCCTCGGTGCGCGCCGCATCCTCGAGCATCTGCGCCGACAGCAGGATCGCGCCCAGCGGCGTGTTCAGCTGGTGCGCAATGCCCGCCGCCAGCTGCCCGATGCCCACCAGCTTCTCGGTCTCGCTGAGGCGGCTCTCGAACTGCTTCTCCGAGGTGATGTCGCGCGCGATGACGACGAACGTCGCCTCGCGATCGGCCAGCGGCCCACCGCCCGGCAGCACCGCCGAGAAGATCATCGTCAGCAGGCGCGGCACCGCGCCCTCGAGCGGCAGCGTCACCTCGAAGGCCAGGCTGCGATGCGCCTTCACCACGTCGGCGAAGATCTGCCCCACATCCAGCTGCAGCTGCGGCGCCACGTCCTGCAGCCGCCGGCCCAGCACATTGCGACGCGGCTGGTGGAAGAGGTCTTCCGACTTCTTGTTCCACTCGAGCACACGACCGCCGGCATCGAGCAGAAAGATGGCTTCGCCGGCGTGATTGATGATGTTGCGGTACTTCTGCTCGCTGCGGCGCAGGCGCAGCTGGCCCAGCTCGCGAAGGCGCAGGCGGAACCAGGCGCTCCAGCCCACGACCAGGAACAGGAACTGGAAAACGCCCCCGCCGAAGACCCGGCGCAGCGCCTCGCCGTTGCGCCACTCGGCCTGCCATAGCCCGCGCAGAGAACCGGCCGCGGCGTAGTCGTCGCTGAGCCTGGCCAGCGTGACGACGATGAACGCCGCCGACGCCACGACCAGCGCCCACAGCAGAAGGCGCATCAACAGTACACGACCCAGCCATTTGGCCAGCTTCCTCACAGCGCGGTGTCCACCCCCATGATCTGCAGCAGGCGGATCAGGTCGCCATCGTTGAAGAAGCGCACGCTGACGGAGCCCTTGCCCGTGCGCGGATCGCGCTCGATCGTCACCGGCGAACCGTAGACCGCCTCGGCGCGCTCGGTCAGCGCGCGCAGCGAAGGATCATCGGCCGTGGCGCCGCGCTTCTTCGCGCCCGCCTTGCGCGGCTTCGCGCCGCCGGCCTGCACGCGCCGCTCGCATTCGCGCACCGACATGCCGCGCGTGCGGCACAGCTTCGCCAGCTGCACGCGCGCCGGCCCGGGCGCCAGGCCGAGCAGCGCCTTGCCGTGACCGGTGCTCAGGTGTCCGTCCTGCAGCAGGTCGAGGATCTCCTCCTCGAGCGACAACAGGCGCAGCAGGTTCGCGACACTGCTGCGGCTCTTGCCGAGCATCGCCGCGACTTCCTCCTGCGTGGCGCCGTACTCGTTCATCAACTGGCGATACGCCGTCGCCTCTTCGACCGGCCCGAGATCCTCACGCTGGATGTTCTCGAGCAGCGCCACCTTCAGCGCCTCGGACTGCTCGAACGACACAACGAGCGCCGGCACGTCGTTCAGTCCCGCCAGACGCGCGGCGCGCACGCGGCGCTCGCCGGCCACCACGCAATACTCGAGCGGGGCCACGCTGCCCTCTTCGCCCGGCGCCCGCACGGCCGTCTGGCCGGGCTGCAGGCGACGCACCAGCACCGGCTGCAGGATGCCGACCTGCCGGATCGAGTCCGCCAACTCAGCCAACTCGTTGTCGTGAAATATCTTACGCGGCTGGTTGGGGTTCACGCCGATGTTCGCCAGGGGCAACCTGGCGGCGCCGCCGGCCGTGGCGGCCTCGGTCGGCCGCGGCGGCACACCGGTCAGGTCGGCTCCCTGGATCAGGGCCGACAGTCCCTTGCCCAGGACGCGGGTCTTGTTAACGGGGTTGTTCATGGCGCCGTCCTTGTCTGTCCTCGTGCCCGTAACGACTTGCGCCGTCAGGAGTTGTCTGCGATGACCTCTTTGGCGAGGTCCAGGTAACACTGGGAGCCTATGCACTCCACATCATAGAGACAGATCGGCTGCCCGAACGACGGCGCCTCGCTCAGGCGCACATTGCGGGGGATCCGCGTCTCGTAGACCATCTCGCCGAAGAAGTCGGTGGCTTCGTCTGCCACCTGGTTCGACAGCCGCAGGCGCCGGTCGAACATGGTCAGGAGCACACCCTCGAGCCGCAGGTCGCGGTTCAGGCCGCGCTGGACCAACTGCACCGTGCTCAGGAGCTGGCTCAGCCCCTCCAGCGCGTAGTACTCGCACTGGATCGGGATCAGCACCGAATCGGACGCGGTGAGCGCATTGAGCGTCAGCAATCCGAGCGACGGCGGGGTGTCGATCAGGATGAACTCGTAGCGCCCGCGCAGCGGCGCCAACGCCCGCTTCAGGAAGCCCTCGCGGTTCTCCTCGCCCACCAGTTCGATCTCGGCGCCCGCCAGGCGGCGGTCCGTGGTGAGCACATCGAGGAACGGCAGCTTGGTCGTCTGGACGGCTTCGCCGAACGCCGCGCCGCCCACAAGGAACTCGTAACTTGTTTTTTCACCTGCGGATAAGCCCACGCCGCTGGACGCATTGCCCTGCGGGTCGAAGTCCAGAAGCAGCGTCCGCCGCTCGGCGACGGCCAGGCTGGCGGCCAGGTTCACCGCCGTGGTCGTCTTGCCGACGCCACCCTTCTGGTTCGAAATGGCTACGATCTTGGTCATGGCGGGAAGGCCGCCTTTCCGTTGGGACGGGTGTCTGAGATGGGAACGACAATCTACCGGCGCGCTGGTGGATGCGTCAAGACACGCCGGGAGTTGTTCGCTGGTTGTCCTCCGGGAATGTGGATTTGGCGCCGGGGGGTGACGGGATGGGGCGCCGAGGGCGTGGTGCGGGGTTGTTCCACGTAGAACATTTCGGGCGGGGGCGGTTGGGCCGGGCCGGATCCGAGGGAGTTCGTCGAAGACCGAGCTGGACCGGCCGGGGGCTGCCCGACTGCGGCGCGGGGCTGGTGTTCCACGTGGAACATGCGCGGCGGGGAGCTTGCGTGGTGGGGAGGTGCGCGCTGGTGGGCCGGCGGGGTGGCAGGCGGCAGGGCGGCAGGGCGGCGGGGTGGCAGGGCGGCAGGGCGGCAGGCCGGTGCGGCGGCGCGGCGGCCGGTCGTCGGTTGCCGGCTGCCAGTCGCCAGTCGCCTAAGAGCGTTGTTCCACGTGGAACAATCCGGGCAGCTGAATTCGGCCAGCGCGCGGGACGGGCCACTGTTCCACGTGGAACATCATGACCGGCCAGGGCCGGGCGGGGACTGGAATGCGGCCTTGTTCCACGTGGAACAATCCGCCCTGCTCTACCCGAGAGTCTTCACCCCAACCAGCCGATGCCGCGACACCAGCAGTCCCGCCGCGCCGGCCGCCGCGGCGCCCTTCGCCTTGGGCTCCAGGAGCCGACATCCCGCCCGCCTCGAACTGCATCTCTTCCCGGCTGAACGCTGTCCCGGCGGCCGGGATGTCCAGTTCGCGGGCCAGGCGCGCGGCCGTCACGCCACGACTCGGCTGGAAGCGGACCAGTTCGACGGTGGCGCCCAGGGCCAGCCGCTGGAGCGGTTCGGCGTCGCCCAGCCCGTCCAGAACGGTGTTTTCGGGCAGCCGCAAAGCCTTGAGAGTGAACAAGATGGGCTCCATGGGGGCCGTCGCGTCGGCGGGCGGCGTTTCCGGCCCAAACGGACCGAAAGCGAGCCGATCGCCCCAGCGCGCGGCCACCACCTCGAACGCGGGCGCGCCGGGCAGGTGCGTCAATCGCTCCAGGAACCAGGCGCGCTTGGCCCGCGGCTCCACCAGGGTGGCGCGCGTCGCCACGCCCCGCGCCTTCAGCTGGGCCAGCCACACGAACGCCGGCAGCCCGCCGCCCGAGCCCAGGTCGAACAGGCGCAGCGTGCCGCCGGCCGCGAGCTCGGCGCCCGAGGCCAGCCACCACATCTCGAACGCATCGAGGCATTGGCGGATAAGGGTGTCGGCGGTGCCTTCGGCGTCGCGCCGCGACAGCAGGTTGATCTGCTGGTTCCACCGCAGCAGCTCGGCGCGGTAGGCCACGAGCAGTTCGCGGGTCCGCCCGTCGAGGGGCGCCTTGTCGTCACGCCTGGCCATCGTCATCTCCACCCGGTGTCGCGGCGCCGCCGCGGTGCCGGCGCAGGTACACGGTCAGCACCGCCAGGTCGCCGGCGCGCACCCCATCAATGCGCCCAGCCTGGCCCAGCGTGGCCGGCCGGATGCGCGCGAGTTTCTCACGGGCCTCGAAGCTCAAGGCCGACATGGACTTGTAGTCGAAATCGGCCGGCATGGCCCGCAAATCGAGGCTTTCGCGCTGCGCCAGCAGGCGCGCCTGCTTGGCAATGTAGCCGCCGTATTTGAGCCCGTTCTCCACCTGGGCCTCGGCCCCGCGGACGACGTGCGGCTCCGGCGCGGTGGCCGCCAACTCGGCGCGCAACACCGCCAGGCGGCTGCCGACCTCGGCCCCGTGGGCCACGGCCGCCGCCAGCGCCGTCGCCAGATCCACTTCCGGGTAGCGCAGGTACTGCGCCGCGGTGATCGTCGAACCGCCGCCCGCCGGCTTCACGTTGCTGCGGGCCAACAGTGCCTGCAGGCCTTCGGCATAAGCGGCGCGCGCCTGCAGCCGGCGTCGGCCGCGCGCATCGAGCAGCCCCAGCTCCAGGGCCTGCGCCCCCAGCCGCTCCTCGGCATTGTCGCAGCGCAGGTGCAGCCGGTGCTCGGCCCGCGAGGTGAACATGCGGTAGGGCTCGGTGATCTCCTTGGTGACCAGGTCATCGACCAGCACGCCCAGGTACGAGGTGTCGCGCGCCAACCCCAGTGGCGGCTGGCCACCGAGGGCCCGCACCGCATTCACGCCGGCCACCAGGCCCTGCGCGGCGGCCTCCTCATAGCCCGAAGTCCCGAGCACCTGCCCGGCAAGATAAAGCCCCGCAACGGGTTGCGACTCAAGGCTGCCGCCGATCTGCCACGATGGCACACTGTCATATTCGACCGCGTAGCCATAGCGGGCCAGCCGCGCCGCCTCCAGCCCGGGCAGGGAGCGGACGATCGCCTCCTGCACATCGACCGGCAGGCTGGTCGAGAGTCCGTTCACGTAGATCTCGGGATCGTCGCGCCCCTCCGGCTCGAGAAACAGCAGGTGCCGCTCCTTGTCCGCGAAGCGCACGACCTTGTCCTCGATCGACGGGCAATAGCGCGGCCCCCGCCCCTCGATGACGCCGCCGAACAGCGGCGACCGCTCGAGGTTCGCGCGGATGATGGCGTGCGTCGCATCGTTGGTCCACACCTGGTGGCACTCGATCTGGCGCGGCGCGAACGCTTCGGTGCGCAGCGAGAACGGCAGCGGCTCCGCATCGCCGGGCTGTGGCTGCAGCTGCGCGAAGTCGATCGAGTCGCGCCACAACCGCGGCGGCGTTCCCGTCTTCAACCGTCGCAGCGTGAAGCCGAGTCGGCGCAGGCTTTCGCTGATGCCCTCCGCACTCGCGGCGCCTTCGCGCCCGCCCACCGTCTGCCGCGCGCCCACATGCATGAGCCCGCGCATGAACGTGCCGGAACTGAGGATGACGGCGGCACCGATGACGTCGCGGCCGTTGGCCAGGCGGACGCCGCGGACGCGGGCGCGGGCGGATGCGGCGGCAGTTGCGCCACTACTTGCGCCGGCGCAAGTGCGGACGGCGGTATCGGCAGCGCTTGCGCCACCAGCTTCGCCATCACTTGCGCCGGCGCAAGGCGGCAGCGGCGCGCCCCCCCCCCCCCCCCCCCCCCCCCCCCCCCCCCCCCCCCCCCCCCCCCCCCCCCCCCCCCCCCCCCCCCCCCCCCTGCGCCGACGCGCCCGCCGCCTGGCCCCGACCGCGATCCGCCAGGATGTCGACGACATCGCCTTCGATCATGTCGAGCCCGGGCTGCGCCAGCACCACGTCGCGCATGTATCGCTGGTAGCTGTGCTTGTCGGCCTGCGCGCGCGGCGACTGCACCGCGGGGCCCTTTTTCGTGTTCAGCAGGCGGAACTGGATGCCGGTTGCGTCGATGGCCTCGCCCATCCGGCCGCCGAGCACATCGATCTCGCGCACAAGATGGCCCTTGCCGAGCCCGCCGATCGCGGGGTTGCACGGCATGCGACCGATCTCGTTGATGGCATGCGTGACCAGCACCGTGCGCGCGCCCAGGCGGGCGGCCGCCAGTGCCGCCTCCAGGCCCGCGTGTCCGCCGCCGACCACGACCACGTCCCACGCCTCCTGGCGGGAGGCGCCTCGCGTGGTGTTGCTGCCAGTGCCGAGGTTCACGAATCCCCTATTTTCCCACGCAAAAGCGCTTGAAGATGCTGTCGAGCATCTGTTCGGTGAACACCCGTCCGCTGATCTCGCCCAGCCGCGCCAACAGCGAGGCCAACAGTGTGCCGGCCACTTCGCTGCCGGGCGCCGACTCGTGGCGATACAGGTCCAGCAGCTGCGCGAGCTCGTCGCGACACTCCAGCAATCTCTGCCGGTGGCGCTCGTTCAGCACCACGCCCAGGCTGGCCGCTTCATCGAGCCGCCACGCCGCCACCTGGTGTTCGATGGCCGCCCACAGATCCTCCACGCCCGCGCCGGTCAGGCTCGAGGTGGCGATGGCGGTGTGGGGACTTGCGCCGGCGCAAGTGGCGGGGCATGTGCCGGTGTCGGTGGTGGCCCGGTCCGCCCCGCCCCGCCCGGCGCCTGAAACCAGGTCGCACTTCGTCAGGACAAACAGTGCTGGCGGCCGGGCGCCGGAGACAGCCCCCGGTTGGTCGGCCGCGCTTGCGCCACCAGGCGCCCCGCCACTTGCGCCGGCGCAAGTCGAGCCCGCTTCCTCGCCGGCACTTGCGCCACCACTTGCGCCACTACTTGCGCCGGCGCAAGTCGAGCCCGCCGCGGTCGCGCCATCGCCCCAGCCACCGACCTCCGGCCAAGCCACAACCCCATCGCCCAATGCCGCCAACACCAACACAAGGTCCGCCTGGTCCGCCGCCTCGCGCGCCCGCGCAATCCCCATCGACTCGACGCGGCCGGCGGGCTCGCGCAGGCCGGCGGTGTCGTGGAAAACATAGAGGCGACCGCCGCGGCGCACCGGGGCGGTGACGATGTCGCGGGTGGTGCCGGGTTCGGCGTCGACCAGGGCGCGGTCGCTGCCGACCATCCGGTTGAACAGGCTGCTCTTGCCGGCGTTGGGGGCGCCGGCCAGGGCCACGTGCACGCCTTCGCGCAGCAGGCGGCCGGCCGGGGCCAGGGTCAGGAGCTGGTCCACGCCGTCGAGGGCTTCGGACAAGACACCCCGGATCTCGGCGGCATCGACGACGGCTTCGTCGCTGTCGTCGTCGCTGAATTCGAGCGAGCCTTCGAGGCGGACCAGCAGGTCGAGCAGCGGCCACTCGAGGGCGCCCAGTTCGGCGTCGAGGCCGCCGCGCAGCTGGGCCACCGCGGCGCGCGCCGCCTGTTCGCTGCCGGCCTGGATGAGGTCGGCCACGGCCTCGGCCTGGTCGAGCGAGAGGCGGCCGTTGAGGAAGGCGCGGCGGGTGAACTCGCCGGGGGCCGCCGCCACCGCGCCGGCCTTCTGGCAGGCGCGCACCACGGCGGCGGTCACCTGCCGGCCGCCATGGCAGAAGAACTCCACCGTGTCTTCACCGGTGTAGCTGTGGGGGCCGGGGAGCCAGAGCGCGAGTGACTCGTCGATCACGGCAAGTGCCTGCGGGTCTTCGTGTTGGGCATCAATCGGTTCATGGAAAATACCGTATACAGCGCGGCGGGGGGTGGGACCGGAGTCCTTGCGGGGCCCTCGCCGCCCGGGGCGGCGCTGTCGCCAGGCGCCGCCGGGTCGGGGCCCGGGCCCGGTTCCCCGCTCCCCCGTCCATACCCCGCTCCCCGGAACACCCGCGACGCAATCGCCAAGGCCTGCGGTCCGCTCAGGCGCACGACGGCCAGGCCGCCCTCGCCCTCGGGTGTGGCGCGGGCGACGACGGTGTCGAGATCGTGGGTCAGGTTCGGGTCCATGGGCATTCCTCCTCCACCCCTCAAGACAAGGAGCGGCGCCGTCGCGCCGCTCCCTGTTCGTGCGGATCGGCGGGTTCGGCGATCAGTCCTCGCCGCCTTCGTGACCATCGTCGTCGCTGCGCTGCGAGCCGTCATTCAGGGCGATGACCACGTGCTTGCCGCCGCCGCCCATCACCGTGTAGGTGGTGATGTCCGTCAGCGACTCGGTGGCCATGTGCACGACGCGGCGCTCGCGGGCGTCCATCGATTCCATGTGGTAGGGCTCGCCGGTGGCGCGCACCTCGGCGACGGCTTCGGCCGTGCGCTCGCGGAGCTGCTCCTCGCGGCGGATGCGATAGTCGTTGATGTCCAGGTTCATGCGCACGCGGTCGCCGGCGGCGTTGCTGGCCATGCGCTCGACCAGGTGCTCGACGGCTTCGGCGGTGGAGCCGCCGCGACCGATCAGCATGCCCGCGGCATCCTCGTCCACCGACACCTTCACGGCGTGGTACTCACCGGGGATGGTTTCGCACTCGCACGGGAAGCCGGCGCGGGCCAGCATCCCGTTGGTCAGTTCGGTCAGCAGGGTCGGCTGTCCGTCCTCGTCGACCGCGGCCATCGGCTTGGCGTAGTCGGTCGCGGCGATGCCGGCGGCGATGGTCTCGTCCGATGACGACGACGACCGTCCACCGAAACCACCATTGCGCGGCGCCCCGTAGCCCGTCGTGCCGGCCGGGCCGGCCAGCGGAGAGTCGATGGCGCCGATCTTCGCCGCGTTGGCGGCGTTGGCCTCCCTGGTGGCCTGGCGCTCGGCCGCGGCCTTCGAGGCCTTGGTGCGCGCCGGCTTGAACACGGCGCCGGCGGTGGCCGGCGACTCGACGCTCACGCGCGGCAGCGACGACGCCGGCGCACGCTCGCGACGGGCACCGAGTCCGCCCCAGGCCTTCTTCTTGGCCTTCAGCGCCACATTGGCGATGACGGCCGTCTCGATCACTTCCGGGGCCGAAGCCTCGGCCTCGGGGGCGCTGCCGGCCGGCGCCTCCGGGGTCACGTGCAGCTCGCGGCGCGAGCGCTCTTCGCGGGCCTGCTCACGCGGCACCGACTCCTCGCGCACGGGCGGGTTGCCGAGGCTGTCCTCGACGGGGCTCTCCAGGCGGACCTCATCGCGGTCGCGCACAGGACGCTCGCCGCGGTCATCACGACTGCTGCGGGCTTCACGGTCGCCGCGCGGGGCGCGGTCGCCCCGGTCACCACGATCGCCACGATCGCTGCGCTCGCCGCGGCCGCCGCGGTCGCCGCGCGGCGCGCGATCGCCCCGGTCACCCGAGACTTTGCGCTCGATGAGATCGTCACGGCCCGGACGCTCGTCCAGCCGCAGCATGTCGTGGCCCTCGTCGGGCGCCTCGAAATTGTTGACGATGTTGGTCGGCTGCTGATCGTCGCGCGGGGCGCCCGAACCGGAACGGCCCCGACCGCCGCGGCCCCGACCGCCGCGACGGCGGCGCGAGCGCTGCGCTTCGGTACGATCGTCACCGGCGCCGTCGGCGCGGATCTCGCCGCCTTCGCGCGGAGGACGCGGGGCCTGCTCGCGGTTGCCGTTGCGGCTGTCGCCCCGGGGCTCACCGCGCGGCTCACTGCGACCGCCGTCGCGACCACCGGCGTCGCGACCACCGCCGTCACGACCACCGGCGTCGCGACCCATCGCGACCGCCACGCCCCCCACGCTCACCGCGGGGCTCGCCGCGGCCCTCGCCACGCGCCTCTTCCCGGCCACGACCGCCGCCGCGATTGTCACCGCGAACGTCGCTGCGATTGTCGCTCCGGCCGTCGCTGCGGCCATCACTGCGACCTTCAGGCCGCCCACTCCGCCCCTCGTCGCGACCGCCGCTGCGGCCGCCGCGCGAGCCGCCGCGACCGCGGCCCGAGGCGCCGCTGGCGGTCAGGTCGTGCGCGCGGTGGTCGTCGTCGTTGCGGCGATCGCGACCGCCGCCGCGGCCGCCGCGCGTGGACTGGCGCTTGGAGACCAGGACCTTGGCCTGCCGCGCGCCCAGGAATCCCATGAGCCCGGCACGGGGCTCTTCCAGAACTTTGATCTCGACTTCGTCCCGCCGCAGGCCGAGCTGCAGCAGGGCTTCGGACACCGCCAGGTCGACGGTCTTGCCCTTGGTTTCGATTGATTCACTCATGCGTTGACAACGCCTCCACTCTTGTCCGCCGTCTTGAAGATGCGCCACGACTGGTACGCCTGCAGAACGTTCTGCGCGAACCAGTACAGCACCAGGCCGGACGGCATGTTGTAGAAGATGAAGATCATGAACACCGGCATCAGCGTGTTGAGCATGGCCATCTGGCCGCCACCGGTGTTGGGGGTGTACTTGGTCTGGAAGTACATGGCGATGCCCATCAGGAACGGCAGGACATTGAGGTCCCACGGCAGCCCGAAAGGCATGACCATCAGCGCATCAGGCTGCGACAGGTCCCGCATCCAACCGAAGAACGGCTGGCCGCGCAGCGAGACCATGTGGCTGAGCGCCTGGTAGAGCGCGATGAACACGGGAGACTGGACGAGCAGCGGCCAGCAGCCGGACAGGGGATTGACCTTCTCCTCCTGGTACAGCTTCAGGGTCGCCGCGTTCAGCTTCTCCTTGTCGTTCTTGTGCTTCTCCTGCAGGGCCTTCAGCTTGGGCTGAAGCTCCGCCATTTTCTTCATGGACTTGGTCGAAGTCTGCGTGAGCGGGTAGAACATCAGCTTCGTCACGATGGAGAAGATGAGGATCACCACGCCGTAGTTCGGGATCACCCGATACAGCAGGTCCATACCCCAGAGCACGAGCTTCGAAAGCGGGCGCACCCACTTCCAGCCCAGGTCCATGGCGTTTTCCAGACCCTGTCCGTAGACGGTGAGCAGATCGGCCTGCTGGGGACCGACATAGAGTTCGAGGCGCGCGGCGGCAAGACCGCCACCTTCGCCGCGACGCGCGGGCAGGTCGAGGGCCCAGGTCTGGGCCTGTCGAGCCATGTCCCCGCCGAGCCGCACCGTGGCCTCGACCGGTTCCCCCTGCTCCCGGGGAACGATACCGGCGATCATGAAATAGCGGTCCTGAAGGCCGGCGTAGCGGACCGAGCCCGTCCACTGGCCTTCGACCTTCGCGACGTCCTTCTTCAGGTCCGTGCGCTTCTTCAGGTGCAGGTCCTCGCCGATGCTCGCGAACGCGCGCAGCATCCCCCGCTCCTGCTTCTCATTGCGCTCGACCAGCGCGATACCGCGGTTCCACCCGAACCGCATCGCCTCCGGAGTGCCGGTCTGCGCCATCAGGTTGGCCACGGCCACGCCGTCGCCGCCCAGCTCCAGGTCGACCGTGACGCCGTACGCCGCCGGGTCGAACGTGAAGAGCTTCCGCACCTCGAGGCCGCCGCGCGTGGTGCCGCGCAGGGTCAGGGTGCGCTTGCCGTCGCCGGCGTTCAGGGTCAGGTCGCCCTGGTCGGCCGTGTACGGGAACGTTGCCAGGTCCAGTTCCGCCGCGCGGAAGATGATCTTGTCGGCGCCGCCCTCCACGCCGCCCTGCGGCACCAGCTGCACCGGCCCGCCGCGCCACGCCTTGTGTTCGAGCAGTTCCCAGCCGGCGATGGCGCCGCCGCGCATGTCGATCCGGGCACGGTACAGCGGCGTGGTCACGGTCACGGATTCGGGGCCGCCGGCCGCCGGCTGCGGCACCAGCGCCTGCTCCATGGTCAGCGGTGCGCCGGGGATGCTGTCGGCGCCGGCCACGTACGAGCTGAGCAGCGACTCCAGAACGGCCTTCGGCACCGCTGTCGGTTCAGCGGAAGTCGAACTGGCGGCACCGGGCTTGTCGGCGACCGCTTCGGTCGCCGGTTTCGGCGGAACGGGCTTGGCCGGGTACAACTGACCCATGACGAAGTAGTAGCCGATGATGATGAGGAAGATCAGCACGAAGCCGATGATCGGGCGCCTATCCATGGGCAATGTCTCCGTTGGTGATGGCACAGCAGGCGTGCCGGTCGCGCGGCCCCGGGGTCGCGTCGTCGTGGGATGTGCCGGCGGCCCCGCGGCGGGGCGGCACGGGGTCGATGCCGCCGGGATGCCAGGGATGGCAGCGCGTTACCCGACGCAGGGTGAGCCAGGCGCCACGCCACAGGCCGTGCGTGCGGAACGCTTCGGCGCCGTAGGCGGAACACGATGGGTGGAAGCGACAGACCGGCGGCAGCCAGGGTGACAGCACCCGCCGGTAGGCAAGGATCAGCAGGTATGGCACACGCCACATACGGTCCTGTGTGGTGCGTCGCCCTGGCAGGAAATACAGGGGCGGGCGGGGTGCACCGGTTGAATGGCGAGGCAACCGGGGTCGGTGACGGCGGCGGCGACGCTGGCGGCGGCAGGAGGCGCGGCAGGGCGGCGCCAATGCGGCAGCGATCAGGCGTCAGCGATGCGTTTCGTCACGAAGCATCCGGTCCCGAAGCCTCGAGGAGCGCGCGCAGCAACCGATCCAGTTCGTCCTGCACGTCGATGATGCCGGCCGCGAGAATGTTGCGGCGGGCGACGAGCACGACCCAGAGGCTCTGCGGCGGCGCGCCGGCGCCTTCCAGGGGCGTCGCGGCTTCGGTCTGCCTCAGCGAAAGGCCGCTCACAGCGGCCACGTTGCCGAGCGTACCCTTGCGGAACGCTTCACGCAACAAACGTTTGGCCCGGTTCCGCTGCACGGCGCCGCCCACTTTGCGGCTGGCGACAACGGCTCGGGCGGGCTCGGCAGCCGGCAACAGATAGACCACCAGAAGGCGCCCGACTGCCTTGGCGCCTCCAGCGTAGACCTTCTGGAATTCACCCTGTCGAACCAGCGAGCGCCAGGCGATGGTTCCGCTCATGATCACCCGCCTGCGTCGCGGCCGGGGCCGCCGTCGGGGACTGGGCGGAACTAGGCGGAAATGCGCTTGCGGCCCTTGGCCCTGCGCCGGCTCAGCACCAGGCGGCCGCCCCGCGTGGACATCCGCTTGCGGAAGCCATGCCGGCGGGAACGCTTGATGAGGCTCGGTTGGAACGTCCGCTTCACGGATCTCTCCTCAGTCTGCGGTCAACAACGACTGCGGTCAAACAATCGGCAACAGCCCCGAATGTTAGCGACACGTCCCTGCAGTGTCAAGGAAAACACCGGGTTATCCACAGGGCCGGAAGCCGGTTCCCGTCCGGCAGGGCGGGCCCCCGGGGCGGCAGGATTTTTTCCAGGGCCGCAACTGCCTCTATTCTAATGGACTGCGGGCGGCTGTAAATTTCCGGAGAAAATTCTTGTCCGGCCGCGAAATCACATGCTAGCTTCGCCGCGGATAGAGAACAACCCAACACGGGGGCGCAATAAGTTATCCACAGGCCTTGATAATTGTGGATAACTTTTTGTTCTTCCGGGCCAGACACAGCCTATCCTCATCAACAACAAGCCGTTGGCGCCTTGTCCCATGTGTGGACAACCCAGGCGCGACGGCGCGGTTACCCCCTCGGGGTGTGGGGAGTCCATGTCGGACCTGGACGCTTATTGGCCGGAAATCCTCGATGTCGTCCGTCAACGGGTCGCCCAGCAGACCTTCAACACGTGGTTTGCCCCCCTGCAGCCGGAAAATTCGCCCAACGGGTCGCTCAAGGTGGCCTGCCCGAACCACTTCTTCATGGATTGGTTCAGCGAGCACCACCTGGCGGTCCTGAACGAGGCCGGCGCCACCTGCTTCGGACGTGACGTCGTCTTTACGCTGAAGATCCAGGAGGGGGCGCCCAACGCGCTGACCCCGCTGGCCCCGGACCTGACCCCCGACCCGGAAGACCGGCCGCCCGCCGGCCGGGTCGATGCCGCCGGCGGGGTGCGCCCCGCCCCGGCGCCGGTCCAGGCGGCGTCCCCGTCGACATCTCGCGGGCGCCCAGCTCATGAACCTGAATCCCGACTACACCTTCGCCAATTTCGTGGTGGGGTCGGGTACCGATATGGCGTTCGCGGCGGCCACCGCCGTGGCGCGCAGTCCGGGCAGCCACTTCAATACGCTGTTCATCCACGGCGGGGTGGGGCTGGGCAAGACGCACCTGATGCACGCGGTGGGCAACGCCATCGCCGAGCAGCATCCCGGCCGGCGCATCGCCTACATCACGGCCGAGAACTTCATGAACGACCTGATCGGGTCGATCCGCGACAACCGGACGCCCGACTTCAAGATGAAATACCGCAGCGTCGACGTGCTGCTGGTGGACGACGTCGCCTTCCTGGCCGGCAAGGAGTCCACGCAGGAGGAGTTCTTCCACACGTTCAACGCGCTGTACGACCTGAAGAAGCAGATCATCCTGACTTCCGACCGGTCGCCGAAGGAGATCACGACGCTGGAGGAGCGGCTGCGGTCGCGCTTCGAGTGGGGGCTCATCACCGACATCCAGCCGCCCAACCTCGAGACGCGCATGGCCATCCTGAAGCGGAAGGTCGAGTCGAACAACATCTACATCACCGACGAGGTGATCGCCTATATCGCCGAGAATATCACCGACAATATCCGCCGGCTTGAGGGGGCGCTGATCCGCCTGCTTGCTTTCGCTAGTCTGACGGGGCGTGAAATCTCCCTGGAAATGGCCTCCGAGGTCCTCTCCTCCTTTTTCCAGGGGAATTCATCCGGGCCTGTGAAGATCGCCGATGTCATGAAGGTCGTCTCCGACGCCACCGACGTGACCGTCGATCAGCTCAAGTCCAAGCGACGCACCCAGGACCTGGCCCGGGCCCGTCAGATGGCGATGTACCTGTCACGCGAGATGACGGGCGCCTCCCTCAACCAGATCGGCCGCGCCTTTGGCGGTCGCGATCATTCCACCGTCGCGCATGCGTGCCAGAAGATCGGCAAGGACATGAGCGACGACCCGCGCTTCCGCGGCTACGTCCTTGACCTTCAGGACAAGGTCCGCGGGAGGAGAACCTGACCGGGTGGCGCACCCCCACACGGACAGGGCACAGCAACGACGCCGGTTCCCAAGGGGGCCGGCGTCGTGGCTTTTGGGGAGGTCGTATTGCGGGAGGTCGCTACTTTTCGGGAAGGTGTCGAAGCCCGCAGGGAGGCGTTGGCGGTGATCGAAGTCAGATTTAAATGCGCCCCGCACACTGTATATCATTGGGATAACTTCGGGGATGACCTCCGGACAAGCAGCGGTGCGAGCGGGGTCAAATACGGGTCGCCGGCGGCGTGGGGGATAAGGGCCGGGTTGCGGGTCGGCAGAGCCCATGGTTGTCCCCGGCGGGACGGCGCCGCGAGGTGCCTGAAAGCGGTCCGGTGGTCGCGCCACGGCGTGATGCGCAGAGTTATCCCGGTTATCCCCGACCCCTATATCTACGACTACTTTATATATAATCTTCATGAAGAAGATGGACTCAGAGGGAGCCCCGGAAGCCGGATCACATGCTTGCCTGCCCGGCGGCCATCGCCTATCATGGCCCTCCGCGAAGAACGACGGCAACACTCCCACCGGAGGCCCGGATCGTGAAGTTCGAAATCCAGCAGGAGGACCTGCAGAAGGCCCTCGACGTCATCGCCAACGTGGTCCCGAGCAAGACCACCCTGCCGATCCTCAGCTGCGTCCTGCTGGAAGCGACGAAGGAGAGCCTCACGCTCTCGGCCACGAACCTGGACATCTCGATCACGACGACGACGACGAAGGCCACGGTCAAGGATCCGGGCCGCATCGCCATTCCCGCCGTGAAGTTCGTGCCGTTCGTGCGCAGCCTGCGGCCGGGCGCGGTGACGATCTCGCAGAAGGGCGAGCAGATCACGCTGACCAGCGGCAAGTCGCGCCTGACCGAGAACACGATGAACGTGGCCGACTACCCGGCGCTCAAGAAGCCGGAGGAGAAGTCAGGCCTGGCGATGAACGCCGACACGCTCATCAACATGATCAACGAAACCGCCTACGCCGTCTCGCGCGACGAGACGCGCCCCGCGCTGATGGGCATCCTCTGGGAAGTGCGCCCGACCACGCTGACGATGGTCGCCACCGACGCCCACCGCCTGGCCCGCAGCCTGCGCCCCATGGAGTGGAAGTTCACGGGCGAGAAGAACCTCATCGTCGACACGAACGGCCTGCGCCAGATCGCCCGCATCGCCGCCGCCGCCAGGGACGAGGACGCCGCCAACACCGACATCAACATCTTCATCGGCGGCAGCCAGCTCGTTCCGCGCCGGCAGCACCGTGCTCCAGGTGCGCCTGCTCGAGGGCCCGTTCCCCGACTACCAGGCCGTGCTGCCGAAGGATAACGACAAGCACGTCACCGTCGACAAGGCCGACTTCGCGCAGTCCATCCGCCGCGTCGCCATCACCGCCGACCGCGTCACCAGCCAGATCAAGCTGGGCGTCGAGGCCGGCCGCATGGAACTGACCGCCCGCGGCACCGAGGGCAGCACCTCCGAAGACGAGATCCAGGTCAGCTACCAGGGCGACCCCATGGAGATCGGCTTCAACTATGCCTACCTCCAGGACATCCTGAAGAACCTGCAGGCCGAGTCGGTGGTCCTGTCGCTGAAGGACTCGCAGAGCGCGGCGCTCATCAAGCCGGTGCACGAGACCGGGGAAGAGACGGGCGTGCTTTGTCTGTTGATGCCGTTGCGGCTGGCGGGGGATTAGCGGGTTACGCTGCGGCGTTGTTTGCGGAATGGCCGGCCCCGTTGCGGTGATGCGCAGCGGGGTTGGTTTTTTTGTGCCCGCAGTTGTGCCGGCGCAAGTGGGGGTGGGGCGGGTTCTCTCTCTTCACACTTTGGTTTTGCGGGTTGGTTGACGTGTCAACAAGTTGAGGGGCCCTAGGCGGGTTGTTGGCGGGCTTGGAATGGTTGACAGGTCATCCTTCGCGGAAAACGAAGCGTGCGACGCGCGGCTGGTCCGGTGCGAGGGGCGAGTGCTCGCCTTCTCCATGGAATGGCGCCGGCGCAAGTCTCGCGGGGCTGTGATAATTGCGCCGGCGCAAGTCTCGCGGGGCTGTGATAATTGCGCCGGCGCAAGCTGCGCGCACTGCCGCCCGTTTGACACCGCCACCCCGGCCATGCTAGCCTGCCCGCATGTGCCCGGGGGGAGATCGGGGGCAGGGTCGGCGAGGCAGGGATCACGGAACATGGCGCGGCCACGGGGGACCGCCGCCATGACCCACGGTTGGCACAGTTCACATCACATGTGCGCCCGGGCCGGCGCGGCCTGATGGTCGACGGTAAGTGGGCGTTTTCGTTTCACATCACCGTGGAGGACAGCTCATGCCGTCTCGCCGCCGCACTCCCTCCGTTCGCCGCGCATTGTTGGCTGCGGTCGCCGCGGTCGCCTTCGGGGTAACCACCGCCGGCGCCATCCCCGAATTCGAGGCCCCGTTCCGCGAGTATCCCGCGGGAGTGGAGGCGATTTCGCTGGCGCACGGCGATTTCGACGAGGACGGCCTGGTCGATGCCGTGGTCGCGATCTCGAATCCGACCGCCGACCTGGTCTTCATGCGCCAGAATGCCGACCATTCGTTCAGTGCGGCCGGGAGCTGGACCTCGGACCTGCTGACATCGCTGGTGGCGGGGGACTTCAACGGCGATGGCCACCGCGATGTCGCGGGCCTCGACCAACTCGGCAACGTCATCGCGCTGTTCGGCGATGGCACCGGCGGGAGCTCCGGATTTGCGGCGCGCTCGGCGCCGTTCGGGGCGATCTTCCTTGCGGCGGCCAGCCTCAACGGCGACGCGCAGGATGACCTCGTCGCGGTGTCGTACATCCTGTCCACGCTGGAGACATTCCTGGGCGGCAGTGCCGGCGGTGGGACGCTGACGCCGGCGACGACCTATGTGACCGAGGCCTCGCCGACATCCGTGGCCACAGGCGACCTGGACGGCGACGGCCATGACGACATGGTGCTGTCGCATGATGCGGTGGCGCTGGCCGAGGTGCTCTATGGCGACGGCACCGGTGCCATCGCGTCGTCGGTGAATATTCCGCTCGGTGGTGAGGCGATCGGTTCGGCGGCCGCGATCGCCGACCTGAACGGTGATGCGTTGCGCGACGTGGTGATCGGCATGTCCGACGGCACGGGCGCGGCGGTCATCCTGAACACCGGCGCCCAGACGTTCGGCACGCCGATCTTCTACGGCGGCGCCGCGGGCTCGGCCAATTTCGTCGTGGCCTGTGACGACCTCGACGGGGACGCCGACCGCGACCTCATCCTTGTCGGCCCGCAGACGTACGTGCTGCTGAACGGCGGCAGCGGCACGTTCACGGTGCTGGGCAACGCCCTGCCGCCGGACACGCACAACTACAGCGTCCTGGCCTTGGTGGATTTCGACGGCGACACGGTGCCCGACGTGCTGGGTTGCGGCAACTACGGCGCCGCGCTGATCGCGGCCCACGGCAATGGCGACGGCACCTTCGGGTTCGATGTGAAGCTCGCGGCGGACTACGCCGATGCGCTGGTCTTCAGCGACATCGACAGCGACTCCGATGAGGACGCGGTGACGATCAACAAGTCGATCAGCGCCGTGGAGACGTTCGCGCGCCTGGGCGGCGCCTTCGACGCGCCCGCGGTGACGAGCCTGAGCTTTCCGCCCTCCGGGCTGGCGACGGGACGTTTCAATGCCGATGCGGCGCCGGACTACGCCACCGTCATCTCCGACATCGGCGTCGTCATCGTGGTGCTGAACGACGGCTCCGGTGGCTTTGCCCCGGTGCAACCGTACGCGACGGGCCAGTGGCCGATCGACGTCGTGGCCGGCGACCTGGACGGCGACGGACTGGACGACCTGGTCGTGATCTGCAGCAGCGGCGGCGAGACCGCAGCGGCCGGCAAAGGTGCCCGGGGCGCCACGGACAAGTCCACGGCCGAAGCGTTGTTCACCCACAGCCTGCTGATCTACCTCGCCGCGCCCACCGGCTTCCCGTTCTCGCCGTCATCGGTGATCAACATTCCCGGCGGGTGCCCCAACGGCGCGGCGATCGGCGACGTCACCCAGGACGGCAGGATGGACATCGTGGCGCCGCTGACCTGCACCGACAAGATCATGGTCTATCCGGCCACGGCCCCCGGCGTGTTCGGCGCCGGATTCCAGGCGGCCGCGGTGACGGCCCCGTCCGCGGTCGCGGTGCGGGATGTCGACGGGGAGGGCTCGCTGGACATCATCGCGCTGTCGTCGTCGGGCTCGCTGGCGACCATCATCAACGAGGGTGGCGCCGGCTTCGCCCTGCCCGTCGAGGTGCCGACGCCGCAACTCGGCCAGTTCCTGGTGGTCGAGGACTTCGACCTGGACGGCAACCTCGACGCCGCCGCACTCAGCCTGGCGAGCGAGGTCGCGGTGCACCCGGGCCTGGGCGGCGGCGTGTTCGGCGCCGCGTTCGACTTCGGCGTGTGCTTTGCCCCAACCGACCTCGTGGCCAACGATTTCGACGCCGACGGCGACCTGGACCTGGTCGTGACGAGCGCCACGCAGCAGTCCTTCCAGTACCTGCGCAACGTGCACCCCGTCGCGAGCGCCGTGCCGACGGAGCGCGAACCCGTCTTCGCCGGCCTCGACCTGCGCCCCGCCGTGCCGAACCCGGCCACCGGCGCCACGCGCTTCGAGTTCCGCCTCGACGCCGCGGCGCGGGTCACCGTCGACGTGTTCGACGTGCGCGGCCACCGCGTGCGCACGCTCATGGGCGCCAGCGACCTGCCCGCCGGCACCCACACCGCGCGCTGGGAACTGAACCGCGAGGACGGCGCGCCCGTACCGGGCGGCGTCTACTTCGCGCGCGTGCGGGCGGGCGACAGGGAAGCGACGCGGAAGATCTTCGTGACGCGGTGAGGTTTGGGATTCCTGCTGGACAGCGGGGGGCGTCGAAAGGCGTCTCCCGCTTTTCACCTATGGGCGCCGGCGCCAATGGGCCGCCTGGTTATCTGGCGATGGGGTCTCTCTCTCTACACACTTCTTTTTTGCTGGATGGTTGACCTATCAACCATTAAACCGCGTGCATACTCGCCGTTCGTGGGCGGGAAATAGTTGATAGGTCAACCATTCGGCAAAAAAGAAGTGTGTAGAGAGAGACCGCCGCTCACCGCCCCGTCATCTTCTCCAACCGCTCCGGATAGCGCTCACCCACCACCGTGATCGCCGCCGCCGCGCGGTCGATTTCGGCAAGATCATCCGCCGCCAGCAACACCGTCAGGGCCCCAAGGTTCTCCTCGAGGCGATCCAGCCGCGTCGTGCCCGGGATCGGCACCACCCACGGCTTCTGCGCCAGCAGCCAGGCCAGCGCGACCTGCGCCGGTGTGGCGCCCTTGCGCACCGCGATCGCGTGAAGCAGCGCGACCAGCGCCTGGTTGGCCTGCAGCGCCGCGGGCGCGAAGCGGGGGAGGGCGCTGCGGAAGTCGGTGCTGTCGAAGGTGGTGCTGCCGTCGATGTGGCCGGTGAGGAAGCCGCGCCCCAGCGGACTGTAGGGCACCAGGCCGATGCCCAGCTCCTCGAGCACGGGGATCACTTCCTTCTCGGGCGTGCGAAACCACAGCGAGTACTCGTTCTGCAGTGCGGCGACCGGTTGCACGGCGTGGGCGCGGCGGATCGTCGCGACGCCCGCCTCGGACAACCCGAAATGCTTCACCTTGCCCTGCTCGATGAGCTGCTTCACGGCGCCGGCCACATCCTCGATGGGCACCTCGGGGTCGACGCGGTGCTGGTAGAGCAGGTCGATGCACTCGACCCGCAGCCGCCGCAGCGAACCCTCGACCGCCGCAACGATGTGCGCGGGCCGGCTGTTGAGCGTCGGAGCGCCTTTCGTCCCGCGCAGGTCGGGCGGCGTGTCGAGATCGAACCCGAACTTGGTGGCGATCACGACGCGCCCGCGAAACGGCGCCAGCGCCTCGCCGACCAGCTCCTCGTTCGTGTAGGGGCCGTAGACCTCGGCCGTGTCGAAGAACGTGACGCCGCGCTCGACGGCGGCGGCGAGCAGGGAGGCCATCTCGCGCTTGTCCTTGGGCGGGCCGTAGGAGTAGCTCATGCCCATGCAGCCGAGGCCGAGCGGCGAGACTTCGAGGCCGGTGGTGCCGAGTTTGCGGGGTTGCATGGGGGCCTTTCGTGAGGAGGGGCGGCCTGGTGTGGCTTCTTGAGGCGGGATCACTTGCGCCGGCGCAAGTGGTGGCAAAGATGTGATAGTTGCGCCGGCGCAACTCCGCAACACCAGTCCGCAATACTAGCGACCTACTTCACCAGCACCGCCTTCACGGTGCGGACGCCGTGCGCGGCCGTCAGGCGGACCAGATAGGTGCCGGCGGCGACCGGGCGGCCGTTCCTGTCATCGCCCCGCCAGGTGACCTGGTGATGGCCCTCGGCGCGCGGCTCCGCGAGCAGCGTCTGGACGATGCGGCCGGCGGTATCGAGGACCGACAGCTCCACGAACCCCGGGGCGTCGAGCGCGAAGGAGAACGTGGTCTCGGCATTGAACGGGTTGGGTGTCGGCGCGGTGAGGGCCAGCGCGGGGCCGGGGATCGCCAGCGAGGCTTCGGCGATCGTCAGCCACTGGTTGTCGGCCAGGACCTGCACGGCGTAGTCGACGGTGAATCCGAGCGGCGCGCGGGTGTCGGTCGCGATGCTGAGACCGTTCTCCGATCGCCAGGGTACGACCCATTCGCGATGACCGGAGCGGGCGAGGACGCGGACGGCCGTGAAAGGACCGTCGAGTCGCCAGGACAGGCGCGCGGCGTCCGCCAGCCAAGCCAGGTCCAGGTCATGGAGCGAGACCGGCACCGCGAGCGAACACTGACGCCGCAGGGCGGTGATGGTGGAATAGCCGGCCACGTAGAGCAGGTCGTCGCGCAGCGCGAGATGGTATCCGAAAGCGCCCGGCTCGGCGATCAGCTGAGGCAGGTCCGGATCGGCGATGTCGTAGATCTGCAGCCGGCTGCCGGTGGTCGTCACGGCGTAGAGAAGGTGATCGTCAATCGCGAGCGTATACAGGCCGGACGCGGGCACACTAACCTGGCCGCGTAGTGCCAGCGTTCCAGCCGGCCCGACGGCCACCACCGACAACCCGCCCTCGTGGGCGACATAGAGCAGGCTGTCACCCATGACCATGGCGTGAACGCCACCGAAGGGTGCGGCCAGGCGGTCGGTCACGACGGGATCGAGCGGCGAGGTGATGTCGGTGGCGATCAGTGTGTCGCGGTGGGCGAAGACGGCTACCCCGTTCGCCGAGGCTACGACCGGGAGATCCCACAGATCCCCGTCGATCGCAAAGCACTCGGACCGGCGCGCCGGCGCGGCGGGATCGGTGGCGTCGTAGGTGACCAGACGATCCGGGGACTCCCAGGCCCACAGTGCGGTTCCGGTGCCGCCGAAGACGACCGGCGACATTGAGCTGACCCAGGCACGCGCGGTGAGGTCATAGATGCCGCCGTTTGTGTACGCATGATCACCGACGACGCGGTTGTACGCGAGCCAGACATTCGGGCCCTGAATCTCCGCCGCCGCCATGCGGAGGGGGTCGGCCGGGTCGAGAACGACGATCTTCCACGGGTCGATGTCGCTGTTGCTGTATCCATAGACCAGCGTGATGAGATAGTCGCCCACCACATCAAGGCTGATGCATTGCCCGTCCAGGGTCCTGTAGGCCACGCCGAGGTCCGGCGATGCATCGGGGATCCTGTGTGCCCAGGCGCGGAGGGCGCGGCCATAGCCGCTCCAGGCCGCGTGGGTCGACGCCGCCAGGCGTGGCGCCCCGTCGGCGCCCACGGCAAGGGCCTGCCGCATGTACCAGGTGCCGCCGCGGCGTTCGAAATAGCGCAGCGTGCGCCCCTCGACGACCCAGGCGAGATCTCCGGAGATGTCCGCGTCGCCGCAGGTGGCTGAAGCGTCGACCTGCACCAGCGAGGGAGCCCCGGACTCGGGCAAGGTGAAGATCATGGTCTCGTAGGTGTCCGAGAAATCGTACGGATGGCCGCTCCAGCGGCGGAGTCGACGCGTTGTGATCGCTGTGCCGCCGTCAGCGGCCAGGGAGTAGTAGGTCTTGGCGAAGTAGTCATCGGAATACCCCAGCAGGAGCGCGTCAGAGACCAGCGGGGCGTCCGGATCGGCGATATCGACGACGACAAGATACTGGGCCACGCCGCTACCGGTCTGGTACTCCACGAGGGCCCAGCACCGGCTGCCATCCATCGCCAGGCGCATGGTCACGGTGTTGTCGAACTCCGGATGAGACGGCACCAGGTCGACCAGGGAACGCAGCGCTGCCGGCCCGCCCGCGACGAGGTCGAGCACGGCCAACCCGGCGCTGGTCGGCACCAGCAACTGGTTGCCGCGGAGCACCGGCCCGCCGATCGTCGTGCCCACGTGGGCCTCCCAGGGAGCGGTCGGCGACGCGGGGTCGGAGAAATCGACCACCTGCCAGCCCCCGAAGCGATCGCCCACGACCACCCGCTTCCCGCTCACCTGGAGGTGGTTGCCGATGTAATCCACGCCGTCACGCTGCACGCGGTGCGACCCCTGCGGCAACAGGGCGCCGTCCGGGCCGGCCAGGCCCCAGCGGAGCGTCATGAACGAGTTGTCGGCGCCGGCCCAGCACAGGAAATCGCCGTCAGCCGCGAGCAGCCGGACATCCTCGTCCGTGACGTGGGCGGCCAGGTCGAGCGAGTCGGTCGGAAGCCGATAGTCGTGGCATTCGCCGGCGTGGCAGAGGGTGGCGGCCAGCAGCAGGCAGGTGAGGATGGTCCATTTTGGCATCAGGATACCCCCGGAGCATGGATGCGATCACGGCTGGATGATAGCACACCGGCAACGCCGAAAGACACAGATCCGCACCCAGGGCAGCGCACGAAGCTGGATCTCGTGGAGGCGCTTTGATATGGATTGTTGCCTTCGGGCCTCTTGCGTCGGCGCAAGTCGTCCCGCTGCCGTGAGAGATGCGCCCGCATTGCCGATCGCGGCCCGTCGCCACGCTAACCGGTTATTGGTGCGACACCGCTCTCTACGCAGCCCCGATTTCGGAGATGGTTGACCTATCAACCAATTTCGCGCGCCCATCCGACCGATTGGAAGTCCTGGAATCGTTGACGGGTCAACCGTCGCAGGAAATCAGACGCGCAACTCGCGGTCGCACCCCGGCACCGCACCCCGGCAACGCCCCCCGGCAACGCACCCCCACCCTCGACGCCACCCCCGTCATCGCCTATCCTTCCCCTGCCGTGCCGGCCGCCGCGCCCGCACCCCGAAGACCGAAGATGGAGCCAGCCCCGGAGCCCCGAGAAGTGCGCATCCTCTCCGCCACCCTCCAGCACTTCCGCAACCTCGCCGAGGCTGAGCTGCAGTTCTCCCCATCGGTCAACCTCCTGATGGGCCGCAACGGCGAAGGCAAAACCAACCTCCTCGAGGCCCTCGGCTGGTTCGCGCTCGGCCGCTCCCACATGGGCGCCCGCCCCGAAGAGATGATCGCCTTCGGGGAGGATGCGCTGCACGTCTCCCTGCAGGTGGAGGAGGATGACGGCGCCCAGGTGACCTGCGAGTACGGGCTGGACCGGCGTGCGGGGCGCCGGCTGAGGGTCGATGGCGAACCGCTGAAGCTGCGGACCGACCTGGTCGGCAGGCTGGTGACGGTGGTGTTCAATCCCGACACCATCGGGCTGGTGCGGGGGGCGCCGCAGTTGCGGCGGCAGTTTGCGGATCAGGGGATGTCGGAGCTGGACCCGGCGTATCTGGGGCACCTGAGTGCGTGCCAGCGGGTGCTCAAGCAGAAGACCGGGCTGCTGCACGACTTAAAACGGGGGTTCGGCGGGAACGGCCGCGGGCGGGCCGAATTGACGGCGTGGAACCGCGAGTTGGCGGTGCATGCGGCGGCGGTGTGTCGCGGGCGGGCGGCGTATGTGCGGCTGCTCGAGGCGCCGCTCAGGGCCAATCATGAGCAGCTGGCGGGGCCCGTCGGGGAGCTGTCCTGCGACTATCGGCCGCGGCTGGAGGCGGTCACGAAATACCTGGTTTTGGGGGGTGGAGAATTACCTCCGGAAGGTGATTTGGCGGGCGCGATTTTCACTGAAATCGACTATATTATGGACTCGGAGATCAGGCGCGGAAGGCCCCTGGTCGGGCCCCAGTTCGACGACTTCTCCATGGCTGTGGAGGGGGTCGACCTGAGGGTTTTCGGCTCGCAGGGACAAACCCGCACCGCAGCCATCGCCATGATCCTGGCCCGCAGCGACGTGCTGTTCGGTCAGCGCCGGATGAGACCGGTGTTGTTCTTCGATGACATCTTCAGCGAGCTGGATCGGGATCGCGCCCGGCGGCTGCAGGAGATGTCTTCGCGCGAACATCAGGTCTTCATCGCGACGGCGCGACCGGACGATATCGCCGGCTGGCAGCCCGCGGGACTGCGCGCCTGGCGCGTGGAGCAGGGGCGCTTTACGGCGGTCGAGGATGCGTCCGCGGCCGGGGACTGATGCGGCAAACATGACGACCAGGAAAGACGGTCTGCAACCCGTCTCCCGCATTCTCGAGAACGCGCTGCGCGAAGCGGGCGTCAGTGACCGCCTGCAGGGCCGCGGTCCGCTGCTGCATTGGCGCGAGATTGCCGGCGACGAGATCGCCGACCATGTGCGGGCGGTCGATCTGGCCGAGGGCGTGCTGATGCTGGAAGCGGATCACGGCGCCTGGCGCCAGGAACTGTCCATGCTGGCGCCCGAGATCATGGGGAAATTCAACGCCAGGTTCGGCGAAGGAACTGTCAGCCAGCTGCAATGGCTCCAGGGGGCAAGGTCTCCCTGGGGTGCCCGCGGCAGGAAGCGTGACCAAGGCAGATGAGCGATACCGACCACGTGAGCGAGAATCTGGCGGCCGAGGCTGCCGCCGCCGGCGAGGCTGCGCTGCGCAAATCGGCAGCCGGCGCCCGGGACTACACCGCCGACGGCATCCAGGTGCTGAAGGGCCTCGAGGCCGTGCGCAAGCGGCCGGCCATGTACATCGGCGATACGAGTGTGAAGGGCCTGCACCACCTGGTGTACGAGGTCGTCGACAACTCGATCGACGAGGCGATGGCCGGGTTCTGCACCGACATCGAAGTGGTGATCCACGAGAACGACATCATCAGCGTGCGGGACAACGGGCGCGGCATTCCTGTCGACATGCACAAGGAAGAGCACAAGCCCGCCGTCGAGGTCGTGCTCAGCAGCCTGCACGCGGGCGGCAAGTTCGACAAGGGCAGCTACAAGGTGTCGGGCGGCCTGCACGGCGTGGGCGTCAGTTGCGTCAATGCGCTGAGCGAGAGCCTGAAGGTCGAGATCCGGCGCGATGCGCACGTGTACGAGATCGGCTTCGAGCGCGGCATCCTCACCGTGCCGCTGCGCACGCTGGGCGACTGCAAGCCGGGCGAGACGGGCACGCTGGTCACGTTCAAGCCCGACTACGAGATCTTCCCCGAGCTGGTCTACAACTACGACACGCTGCGCGGGCGGCTGCGCGAGCTGGCGTTCCTGAATCGCGGGCTGACGATCACGCTGGCCGACGAGCGCACCGAAAAGAAGCGGAACGACCGCTTCCATTTCGAGGGCGGCATCGTCGAGTACGTGCGGTGGCTGAACGAGGGTCGTACGGTCATCTGTCCGGAGCCGGTGTTCTTCACGGGCGAGAAGGACGGCATCCAGATCGAGGTGGCCCTCGACTACAACGACGGCTACGCCGAGGCGCTGTTCACGTTCGCCAACAACATCAACACCACCGAGGGCGGCAGCCACCTGTCGGGGTTCCGCGCGGGCCTGACGCGCACGCTGAATGCGTACGCCACCAGCACGAATCTCCTGAAGAAGGAGATCAAGGCGCTGACCGGCGATGACGTGCGCGAGGGCCTGACGGCGATCATCTCGGTGAAGGTGCCCGAGCCGCAGTTCGAGGGCCAGACCAAGACGAAGCTGGGCAACACCGAGGTGAAGGGCCACGTCGAGGCGCTGGTCAACACGTACCTGGGCGAGTACCTGGCGGAGCATCCGCGCGAGGCGAAGTCGATCGTCGGCAAGTGCCTCACGGCGGCGCAGGGACGCGAGGCGGCGCGCAAGGCGCGCGACCTGACGCGGCGCAAGTCGGCGCTGGATTCGGCCTCGCTGCCGGGCAAGCTGGCCGACTGCTCGAGCCGCGACCCGGCCGAGTGCGAGCTGTACCTG
Source organism: bacterium (assembly GCA_016703265.1). NCBI lineage: Bacteria > bacterium. Next base: position 304,644 of record JADJCK010000004.1, on the reverse strand, counting down.
GTCGAGGGTGACAGCGCCGGCGGCTCGGCCAAGCAGGGCCGCGACCGGCGGTACCAGGCCATTTTGCCGCTGAAGGGCAAGATCCTGAACGTGGAGAAGGCCCGCCTCGACAAGATGCTGGGCAACGACGAGATCAAGACGATCATCACCGCGCTGGGCACGAGTATCGGCGCGGGCATCTTCGAGGTGGCGCGGCTCCGCTACCACAAGATCATCATCATGACCGATGCCGACGTGGACGGCAGCCACATCCGCACGCTGATCATGACGCTGTTCTTCCGGCATTTCCGGGAGATCATCGACAACGGCCACCTGTACATCGCCGAGCCGCCGCTGTACCGCCTGAAGAAGGGCGCCACCGAGATCTACGTGAACTCGGACCAGGCCAAGGACCGCCTGCTCGAAGAGATGGGCGGCGCCAAGCACGTGTACGTGCAGCGCTACAAGGGCCTGGGCGAAATGAACCCGGAGCAGCTCTGGGAGACGACGATGAATCCGGACTCGCGCACCATGACGCGCGTGACCATCGAGGACGCCGTCGAGGCCGACCACATCTTCACCATTTTGATGGGTGACGAGGTGGAGCCGCGCCGGCGGTTCATCGAGGAGAACGCGGCGATGGTGAAGCTGGAAGATCTGGATATCTAGTTCAACTGGATACAGAACGGACCGTCGGCCGCCCTGCAGCGCGGCCGCAGACGTGACAGAGGGAACGACGCATGGCGGACGAGAAGAATCCCGGCGACGAGAATCTGGACAGCGGCGTGGACGGCACCCCGGAAGCGGGCGGAACGCCCCCGGGCGTGCCCCTGCCTTCGCGCGGCGAGACGATCAACGACGCCGGCATCGTCGGCAAGATGCGCACGAGCTACATCGAATATTCGATGAGCGTGATCGTGAGCCGCGCGCTGCCGGACGTGCGCGACGGCCTGAAGCCGGTGCATCGGCGCACGCTGACGGCGATGAACGACCTGAACCTGCAGCCGGGCCGGCCGTACCGCAAGAGCGCCAAGATCACAGGCGATACCACCGGTAACTACCATCCGCACGGCACCACGTCGGTGTACGACACGCTGGTGCGCATGGCGCAGGACTTCTCGCTGCGCTATCCGCTGGTGGATGGGCAGGGCAACTTCGGCTCGGTGGACGGCGACGCGGCGGCGGCCGAACGGTACACCGAGGCGCGCCTGGAGAAGTTCGCCACCGAGCTGCTCGACGACCTCGACAAGGAAACGGTCGACTTCGTCCCCAACTACGACGGTTCGCGCATGATGCCGTCGGTGATGCCGGCGCGCGTGCCGAACCTGCTGGTGAACGGGTCGGAGGGCATCGCGGTGGGCATGGCCACCAAGATTCCCCCGCACAACCTGACCGAGATCTGCGACGGCCTGGTGGCGCTGCTCGACAACCCGGACTGCCAGCCGCACGAGATGCTGCAGTACGTGCAGGGGCCCGACTTCCCGACCGGCGGCGTGATCCACGGGCGGCGCGGCATCTTCGACTACGTGACCACCGGCCGCGGCCGCGTGGTGGTGCGCGCGAAGACCGAGATGGAGATGCTCGACGGCGGGCGCGCGCAGATCATCGTCAACGAGATTCCCTACCAGGTGAACAAGTCGACGCTGATCGAGAAGATCGCCAACCTGGTGCGCGCCGGCGTGCTGGAAGGCATCAGCGACCTGCGCGACGAGAGCGACCGCGAGGGGATGCGCATCGTCATCGTCCTGAAGAAGGACGCGTTCCCCCAGGTGGTTCTCAAGGCGCTGTACGCGCACACGCTCATGCAGAGCACCTTCGGCGTGATCAACCTGGCGCTGGTGGGCAACCAGCCGAAGGTGATGTCGCTGAAGGAGGCGATGCAGGAGTTCCTGAACTTCCGCGAGGAAGTGGTGGTGCGGCGCACGCGCTACCAGTTGCGGAAGGCGGAGGAGCGCGCGCACATCCTCGAGGGCTACCGCATCGCGCTGGACAACATCGACGCCATCGTGGCGCTGATCCGCGCGAGCGCCTCGACCGAGGCGGCGCGCACCGCCCTGATGGCCACGTTCGCGCTGTCGGAGATCCAGGCGCAGGCCATCCTCGACCTGCGGCTGGCGCGGCTGACCGGGCTGGAGCGGCAGAAGATCGAGGACGAGTACCGCGAGCTGCTCGAGAAGATCGCGCACCTGAAGGCGATCCTGGACAGCCGGGCGCTGGTGCTGCAGATCATCCGCGACGAGATCGCGGACGTGCGTGCCTCGTACGGCGACGAGCGGCGCACGCAGATCGTGGAGGACGAGGGCGAGATCGACCTGGAAGACCTGATCGCCGACGAGCCGATGGTCGTCACGATCAGCAACCAGGGCTACGCCAAGCGCATCCCGGTGGACACCTACCGCCAGCAGGGCCGCGGCGGCAAGGGCATCACGGCGATGGGCACCAAGGACGAGGATTTCGTCGACAACCTGTTCATCGCCACCACGCACCAGTACCTGCTGGTGCTGACGGAGAACGGGCAGCTGCACTGGCTGAAGGTGCACCGCATCCCGAAGAGCAGCCGCACCAGCAAGGGCCAGCCGCTGGTGAACCTGATCCAGATCCAGCCGGGCGACCGCATCCACGCCATCGTGCCGGTGCGCGAGTTCAGCGAGACGAGCTTCCTGGCCTTCGCCACCGACCAGGGCCAGGTCAAGCGCACCCCGCTGACCGAGTTCGCGCGCCCGCGGTCGGCCGGCATCCGCGCCATCAGCCTGCTCGAGGGCGAGCACCTGGTGGCCGTGCGCGAGACCGACGGCAACAGCGACATCATCCTGGCGACCAGTGATGGCATGGCGATCCGCTTCGAGGAGGAACAGGCCCGCTCGATGGGCCGCACCGCGCGCGGTGTGCGCGGTATCGGCCTGGAAGAGGGCGAGAAGCTGATCGGCATGGTGGTCGTGAGCGAGAAGGACGAGACGGCCACGCTGCTCTCGGTGACCGAGAACGGCTACGGCAAGCGCACCCCGCTCAGCGACTACCGCCCGCAGGGCCGCGGCGGCAAGGGCCTGATCACGATCAAGTGCAGCGAGCGCAACGGCACCCTGATGGCCATCCGCGACGTGCACCCGGGCGAAGAACTGATGGTGATCACGCGCGGCGGCATCATGATCCGCATCGGCCTGGACGAGGTCAGCGAACAGGGCCGCAACACGCAGGGCGTGCGCATCATCAACCTGAACGAGGGCGACCGCGTGGCCTCCATCGCGAAGATCTCGCGGGAAGAGCTGTCGCGCGAGGAGCTGTCGCGGGCCGATGCGGCGGCGGCTTCGGCGGCGGCGCGGGGGCCGATCGCGGTGGTGGATGAGTTCGAGGATGAAGCCGCAGACATCGATGAGGATGTGGCGGTGGATGAGGATGCCTCGCTCGATGAGGACGGGACGCCCGACGAGGAGTAGCCGCCATGGCGCGCACCCGGCTGAAGGTGTGCTGCATCCAGAGCGTGGACGAAGCGCGGATGGCCATTGCGGCGGGCGCTGATGCGCTGGGGCTTGTTTCGGCGATGCCGAGTGGGCCTGGGGTGATCAGCGAAGAGTTGATAGCAGAGATAGCGGCCGGCGTGTCACCGCCGGTCGCTACTTTTTTGCTCACTGCTTTGGTGGAGCCGGACGCCATCGTGGCGCAGTGGGGACGGTGTCGGACGACCGCTATTCAGATCGTTTCGCCGTTGGTTGCGCCGGCGCAAGTGCTTGGGGCGGTTCGGGCGCAGTTGCCTTGGGTTAGGTTGGTGCCGGTGGTGCATGTGGAGGGGGACGAGGCGATTGCCGAAGCTCGGGGGCTGGCGGCGGCGGGGGCGGATGCGTTGTTGTTGGATTCTGGGAGGCCGTCGGCTGGGGTTCCGGAGCTTGGCGGAACTGGTCGCGTGCATGATTGGGGGGTTAGTCGGCGGCTTGTTGAGGCGGTGGCGCCGGTGCCGGTGTTTTTGGCTGGGGGGATGAGGGCGGATAATGTCGCGGAGGCTATTCGCGCGGTGCGGCCGTTTGGGGTGGATGTTTGTAGTGGGGTGAGGACTGTGGGGTGTTTGGACCTAGAGGAGCTGGGGAAACTGGCGGTGGGTACAACAGTTAGAAATTTGGGGGACGATCGATGTTAGCGCGCCTCCGGAGTTGCGGCCGGAGTCCATCGAGACGCGGAACGAGTCGTTTGCCCGGGAGGCCGATATCCGGCGGCGATTGGCGGGGTGCGGTAGCGCCGGGACTTGCGCCGGCGCAAGTCGCGGAGGCGGTGGGCGGGCCGAAGACCCTGTAGGGCCAAGGCATTGCAGAATAATCAATTAAGACGATATTCGCCCACGACGCAAAGCCCCCATCGTTTTTCGGAACTCTTCAACAAGCAGCTTGCAGCGGGCCATAAGGTGTTGTAAATTTTTGACAACAGACCCCGCGCAAAGGGAGGCGGCATCTGTAACTGGAGGTCAGCCATGTCGCAATTCGGCGAGAAATGCAGGGAGGCGCGACTTGCCCTAGGGATGGGGCTACGGCGGTTCTGCGTTGAGAACAGCCTGGATCCGGCGCTCATCAGCAAGATCGAACGAGGGCGCATCAAGCTGCCGGGGGACGAGTTCCGGGAGAAGCTCGCAGACGCCCTTCAGTTGACCGGAGCAGACCGGGTCGCATTTCTCGACCTGGG